>JACCWJ010000049.1 GCA_013697705.1 Gammaproteobacteria bacterium
GGGGCACGACGTAGAGAGTCGCGGAACGAAGTGAGAGTCGTGTGAGCTGGGAGCAATTAAGTTTCTACTTAAATAGGTTATTAAACCGAAATAACATTAAAACTTAGTGTCTTCGCTATATCTAAATTCCAAGGACGGACATAAATAAATGTAATCTGCGTGACTCTTTTCACTTTAAAAGCATGTTCCTTTAATTCAAAAACAAACGTCTCAATTCCCCCTGCTCCAGGCTTATTTGATGCGGGTGCTTTAAAGGTTTGCGATAGTGGAGTGACAATGTGGGAATCATAAGTTTTTAAACGCCAACTATATCCCGTAGTAGGATTTGAGTTGAGGCTAATAGTAAATTGACGAGCGACACTACTCACTAAGATAGGCTTGTTAGGGTCAGTCAGCTCAAGCTTGCTTCCTTGAGCAAGGCTGGTCACAGAAAAAAATAAGCATAATAGAACAATATATTTACAAACCTGCATGTAGCCCTCCAAAGAAATCTTTTGATTGTAACTACTCGCCCCTAGAAGCGGACGTCCTAGCCAACTAATCACTTTAGGTGCGAGTAGATACCTTTTGATTATTTGTGAAAATTATAGCTTTTTCCATGCATTTTCGCTGCGCATATAGATAGGTAAGGCTGCTTCTAATGAGGGAACTCTGCCTTGCTCTATAAAGCTCTTTGCTAAATATACTGTATCCTGCGCCTTTGGATAATACTGTGTTATCACCTGTGAGAAAATCTCCAAATCAAGGGTAATCTCGTCGCGCATATCCGTGACCACTACCCATTGATCATTATCAATAGGAGATAAGTCTATATCCGCTAACGAACATAACACATCCGCATGTTGCTCAACCATAAGATCATTAGCGCCTACCGCATAAAAACCGCAATAGGCTTGTCCCATTCTCGCATTCAAAATTAGCATCACTTTTTGCTTGCCAAATTCTCTGTAAATACCTTGTGCCATACTTCGTAATGAAGGAACTGCAATTAAGGGTTTTTTATGTGCCAGTGCAATGCCCTGTCCCACCGCCGCTGCGATGCGAATACCTGTATAGCTTCCCGGGCCGCAACTATATGCAATTGCGTCGAGCTCAGGAATGATGACATTAGCGTTTGCTAGCAGGACGGCGATCCAATCCAAAATGATATTAGCATGTTGCTGGGGCAAAACTTCGTGTCTTTGAATAATCTTGTCTCGATTCATTAAGGCTATTGAGCATGCATCCGAAGACGTTTCTAGCGCTAAAATGTTCATGCGCAAGAGCCTTGTAGAAAGTGAGCAACGTCATCAATGGATTGAGTTTGAGGCATAGGCGGCAAAGAATCCAAAAAAACTCTACCGTAATCCTTACTTGTAATGCGAGGATCACAAATCATCAAGACACCTTTATCCCCAATGTCTCTAATCAGGCGCCCCGATCCTTGTCTTAGTGTAATCACTGCTTGAGGAAGTTGATACTCATTAAACGGATTTTTCCCTTGCCTTTTATAATGTTCAAGACGGCTTTTTAAGATAGGATCATCTGGCGCTAAAAAAGGGATTTTATCGATGATGACACAGGAAAGAGCGTTGCCTTTTACATCAACGCCTTCCCAAAAACTACTGGTGCCTAGCAGCACCGCATCTTCTAACTCACAAAAAGTCGCAAGCAATTTAGTCTTGGGCGCATTCCCTTGAATTAATAATGGAAAGGTGACCCGCTCTTTTAAGATTTGCGTGGCTTCCTTCAGAGCTCTATGACTGGTAAATAACAAAAATGCCCTACCTTTGGTGAGATTCAAAATCGGCACTACAAAATCGATCATATTACTAATATAGGCTTCGTCACTAGGTAATTTCATTAAATTAGGGAGGTAGAGAAGAGCTTGTTTTGAATAATCAAAGGGACTTTCTAGATGTAGATGATTAGCACCCGTTAACCCTAAATGAGATTCAAAATGCGAAAAGTCGCCATTCACTGAAAGGGTTGCTGAAGTAAAAATCCAGGCTCGATCTTGTTCTTTAATTAAATTTTGAAAATAATCCCCGATATTGATAGGAGTATGATGAAGAGTGAAATTATTTTCTTGTACGTCATACCAATGAATTTGATCCTGAGGGAAAACCGTGGTGAGCTTTTTAAATCTACTCGCTAAATCAGCCGTTCTTCGCCAACAATTATCCAATCCTCGACTTCGAACTGAAGCAGCTTCAATCGCTTCAAGCAGAGGAATGAGCGCTTCTTGCAAACTTTGGATAGCCAATTTTATCTGTGGTTTATTAACAATATGGTCCCATGATCCTTTAGCAACAGAGCCAAAGGCACTGTGCATCTCTTTAACCGCTATGATAACTTTTTGAGCGGTAATTTTAAGCGTCAACATATCAGGGGCGTTCGTTTGTTGTTCTGCTTGTATATCACGCGCTAAATATAACAACTGATTACCCGAAATAGATTCGCCCAAGAAGTGAGTCGCAATCTCATGTAGCTGATGCGCTTCATCAAAAATAACCGCATCAGAGGCTGGAAGCAGGTCAGTTACTCCTGAATCTTTTAATTGGCTATCTGCAAAAAACAGATGGTGATTTACAATAAGAATTCCTGCTTCTTGAGCTTGTTTTCTTGCTTTGATTACATAACATTTTGAATAAAACTCACACTCTTGTCCCAAGCAATTATCGGTAGTACTGGTCATATACGGCAACAAATGCTGAGGTGGTTTGACCCCGGGAATATGATCTATTTCCCCATCCTTATTGTCGTCGACCCATTCTTTAATTTGATAAAGAATTTTTGTAGCATCATCAGAAATAAAACGCGTTTGGAGATAAGTATTGAGACGATGTTGGCAAATATAATTAGCTCTGCCTTTGAGGACAGCAATTTTCAAAGGTATCCCTAAAACGTTGCGGATACGGGGTATGTCACGATGAAATAATTGGTCTTGTAAATTCTTAGTGCCCGTAGAAATTATCACTTTTTTGCCACTAAGCAAACTGGGTATTAAATAAGCATACGTTTTACCTGTGCCTGTTCCTGCCTCTGCTATAAGCACTTGTTTATGATCAAGTGCCTGCGCTATCGCTAGGGCCATTTCCAGTTGAATGGCACGGGGTAAATAACCGGGAATATTTTTTGAAAGCACTCCAGCCGAGCTAAATATTTCCTCAATTTGCACTGTCGACGGGTTCATTATTTTCGTACTTTCTCACAGTAACATTCGCGTTAGTAAGATGAGCATAGCCACTACTAGACACATTCTGATAAGTAAACCCACGGTCCCAAATGGGTGAATAATGCAATTGGATAGACCCTAGTTTTTTTGTTTGATCATAACGACTGGGATCAATATACAGGGTTTTATTGAGATAACATACTTTCATTGGGACTTTCTTATTACCATTTAATTCATTAATTTGAACAGTTTGGCAGTTCCCACTTATAACTGACAACTCTACCGGAGAGTAATTTGATAAATCTGTGAAAGGAGGCATGGCAACTTGACCCGCGCATATTCTGACATTAAGTGCGCTGCCATCAGAAACAATGGGTTCATCATCCGTCTTACCACGACTTTTTAACATCTCATAATAGCCGCTTTTAATTTTTTGCTGTTGATCAGAACTATAATTCTGCCACTCTGCATCCGAAATTCCGAGTCGCGTTGGCGTAGCACAAGCAGTTATGCCACACAGTACTAATAAGAGAAAAAAAATTCTAAACATGATACGCCTCACTGCACTTTGAGAATGAGCAATACTTTTTAACAGTTTGAACACTTCGGTCCATTCACCGTCGCGGGACGACGATTGATAACTACGTCCCAGGATTCAAATGATAACTAGGTCGCGATACTCAATTCTGTCTACTTACAAAAAATTATGAATAAAAGATATCAAAAACGACATGCCCAACTAGGCATGTCGTCATTGATGGATTAAGACTGAGGGTTGCTAGGATTAGCTGGGCTTATAGCATTGTTATCTGTGCTAGGTGCAGCTGAAGATGTTGAATCTGGCAAACCAGGAATTTGAGCTTGGCTTGATTGTGATTCATCTAACTGTGCACTACTACCAGCGCTTAAATCAGGTGTTGCTGTGCTATCAGTAGTTGAAGGCGCATTTGCTGCAGATTGATCGGCGCTAGGTTGATCAGTCGCTGCTGATTGATCTTGGTTTGCCACAGCTGGATCTTGTGCTGCATTTTGGTCAGCAGCAGCAGCTTGGTCAGCTTGTTCATTTGCAGCTTGATCGTCAGCAGGTTGCATTTGCTTAGCAGATGTATCTGCTATAGAAGGGTTATCATTTTTATTTTTATTGCAACCAGCAAAGAAGATTGCTAGAGCAGCAACAAGAACAAACGAAAGTTTACGCATAATTAGCTTCCTTATTGTAAATTAATCGAACAGTTTCACGTGCCGGTAATATTAACTTTTTCTTTATAGAATGGAAATGTTTTTTGCAATATTCACGGTTTACGCCGGATATTGTAATTGAGGTGTTAGACCGTGGGTTGTACAGTAGAGGTCTGTTTCAGGCATCCTTGCCTAAGTGGTTTCATCCATGATAAACAGACCTTGACTACCTCACTCCCTTGTCTCCTCAGTTTCGAAGAAACTGAGGAGACTGAATTAGCAATTGCATCCTTGCAAAACAACTCATCCCTGATACAATCCTACGAGTTCTTTGCTAATCCGACCGTTCAATCCTTTAAACGGTAGAGAACAATTTAGCAGATCATATTTACTCCCACATCTCCCGTTAATCCTTTTTTAAAGTATGACTTTAACTTGCGCCAATATTTCATTTTAAATCAACATGTTACAGGACAAATTTAAAAATAAATTCACGAATGCTGACATAATTTTAAGAAAATGCTCACAAAGTGGTGAGCAAGATATGAATGATAAATTTGGCTGAAAAAGTGTGTGTGAAGGATTAGTCTTGAAGGTAAGTTTTGATCTTAGCTTTGCGCATCTGATTCTCTGTATATAAATTGTAATCCAGTTTTCCATAGGTAGTGGAGTACATTTTCTTCATACTTGAAATCTGATCTGCGTTCATTTTTTCAGAGGCCATGTTGATACTTTCTTTTACCATTAGCAACGCAAAATCCCCATTCGCTAATTGAGCACCCGAAGGTTTTTCAGAGGAGAAGGCTAGTTTTAAAATTTCAGGGTTGATTGTTTTATCTTGCCTGGATAAATTTTGCTTATGGATTGGAGTTAAATGTTCTGTTACCAGAACTTTATTAAAATCTGCATTGCTTTTTATTCTGGATAAAAGCATTGCTCCTTTTTGCTTCGCTTTGACCTGGGCTTCAGCTGTAACTAAAGACGCTTTAATAGTCTCTTTGACACTATCGAAGGGAGCAATAGTTTCGCTCTTGAAATCTTTTACCCTTATAACCACCACATTGCCGGGTGAAATTTCAATCAGATTACTATTGGTACGATCTTTTAAAATGTCAGAATTAAACGCAGCGGTAATTATCTTTTGATTTTTAGTGATGGCTGAATCCCCGCCTTGGGCGCTGAAATAGTCTGTCGTCTTTATCTTTAAATCTAAATTGTTTGCAGCATCTGATAAAGAGCGCGGATTGGTGTAAGCGAGATCAGTTAATTTATCACTTGCCGCTAGAAAGGCCTGTTCTAATTTTTGCTGTTGTATTGACTCCCTCGCTCGGGCAAGGGCTTTAGGATTTTTTCTATCCATGCCACTATTAGCGTCAAAGTAATCCTTTAGTGCTTGATCACTGATTGTAATCGATTTCTTCAGGTTAGCTAACTCAAGCTGGACATACTCAATCTGTACCCTGGCAGGGATTTTAAATTGATTGGAATGCTGCTGATAAAAAGCCTGCATTTGTTGGAGAGTGATTTGACTAGGCTGCTTGAATTGTTGATTGGGAATAATTACGTACTCAATATTTCTTTTTTGCTCTATTAATGAGACGGCCTGCTTTAGCTCACCTGGAAGTACAAACTGGCTGCCCACCACCCCAGAAGCGACTTGATTCAACAATAAGGTTTGTGATGCCTCTGTGAAAAATTCTTCTTTTGTATAACCCATTTGATTGATTATCTGCTGAAAACGTTCTCTTGAAAAATTTCCCGCCTCTTGAAACGCTGGCATTTGACGAACCATTGAGCCGAGCTCCTGTGGGGTAACGCTAAACCCAGCTTTTAAAGCAGCTTGAATAAGCACATTTTGCATAATCAAATTGTACAAAGCTTCTTTTTTGATCTGTTGCTGAATGTAAGGGGTAAGCGCCAGGGTGGATCCTAATTGATCCTTAACGCCGAGTAACATGCGTTGAAAATCATTGTTAAGTTGCGTAATGGTGATTGGTTTGCCATTTACTTTTGCTACGAGGGTTTTTTTAGAACTACCACTTGCGTAATTCTCGACTCCCCAGATAACAAAGGCAAAGCTTAGAATTATGCCCATGATTGTTGCCACCCAACCTTGTGTATATTTCCTAACACTTTGCAACATAAGCTTACCTTTTTTCACAGGAAACGAATAATGAATAAAAGAAGCGCATCAGATTGATGCGCTTAGGATTGGCGGAGTGGACGGGACTCGAACCCGCGACCCCCGGCGTGACAGGCCGGTATTCTAACCAGCTGAACTACCACTCCTAATGGTGGGTGCTGTAGGGATCGAACCTACGACATTCGCCTTGTAAGGGCGACGCTCTCCCAGCTGAGCTAAGCACCCAACTTCATATTCTCTAACGTAAGAGAACGTTAAGCTGTATTATTTTTTATCTTCGTTGCAAGCTTCTTTAAGCTGCTTGCCAGCTGAAAAACGAGGTGTCTTTTGGGCAGGGATTGTAATCGTCTGACCTGTTTGCGGATTACGTCCTGATCTTTCTTCGCGCTGAGTTACTTTGAACGTGCCAAAACCAACAAAAGTGACTGTCTCAGGTACAGGCTTAGCTAATGCTTTGGTGATTTCCTCTAATAGTGCATTCACTACGCGGGCGGTATCCATTTTAGACATGCCGGTAGATGTCGAAACTGAATCAATTATTTCTGTCTTATTCATTTGGTCCCCTATTCATACATTCTATCCATTGAAACGAGCCTTGCTAAAGGCGTCCATGTGTTTCGTGCAAAGAGCAGTTTTATACCAACTCCATGAATAGCCTGTCAAGCCTTATAATAAAAAAAGCTACTCTCTGGTATTTGCCATACTAACTTTGAGTGCCCCCTACTGTCAGTGCATCAACTCGTAAGGTGGGTTGCCCCACTCCAACTGGAACACTCTGACCATCTTTACCGCACGTGCCGACACCCCGATCCAGCTCTAAATCATTGCCGACCATAGACACACGGGTCAGTACTTCAGCCCCATTTCCAATAAGAGTTGCCCCTTTTACAGGGTGAGCTATTTTACCATTTTTAATGATGTAGGCTTCACTGGTTGAAAATACAAATTTACCTGAGGTAATGTCTACCTGACCCCCTCCAAAATTAACCGCAAAAAGTCCATGTTCGACAGAAGCAATAATCTCTTGGGGAGAATGTTCTCCAGCTAACATGTAAGTATTTGTCATGCGCGGAATAGGCAAACTAGAATACGATTCCCTGCGCCCATTTCCGGTGGATTGCATCCCCATTAACTTGGCGTTTAGCTTATCTTGCATATATCCTTTGAGCACACCCTTTTCGATCAAGACAGTACATGAAGAAGGCACCCCTTCATCATCAATATTTAATGAACCTCGCCTCTGTGGTAAAGTACCATCGTCAACTACAGTGCAAACATCTGAAGCAACGCGTTCACCCATTTTTCCTGCAAAAATAGAACTGCCCTTTCGATTGAAATCCCCTTCGAGCCCATGACCTACTGCTTCATGAAGCAACACTCCGGGCCAACCGGGACCAAGTACCACAGGCATAGTACCTGCTGGAGCAGGAACTGCATTGAGATTAACTAGCGCTTGCCTAACTGCTTCATGAGCGAATTTCAATGCATAGTCGTTATCAAAAAAATTATCATAGCCATGTCGCCCACCACCGCCTGCAAATCCTTGCTCACGTTTACCTCCCTCCTCAACAATCACGCTCACATTAAAGCGAACTAACGGTCTCACATCTGCAGAGAGACGACCATCACTGTCTGCGATAAGAATAATATCGTGCAATCCCGCCAGACTCACTATCACTTGTTTAACGCGTGCATCTATTCTTCGGGCTTCTGCATCCACCTTTTTTAATAGATTAATCTTGTCATTTTCTGTCCAGGTATTAAGTGGATTGAGAGGAGAATAGAGTTCACGACCTTGCGTGGGGGTCCAAACCTTGACCTTACCTTCCCCCCCTATTTTAGCTATGTTACCTGCAGCGGTTGCAGCTTCCTCTAACGCAGCGAGGGTTATATCATCCGTATAAGCAAAGCCCGTTTTTTCACCTGTCACAGCACGAATACCAGCTCCTTTTTCGATGTTAAAGCTGCCTTCTTTAATAATGCCATCTTCTAATGCCCAAGACTCTTGTTGAGTGAATTGAAAATACATATCACTCATGTCGATGGAGCGCGTCATTAATTTTGAAAATAAATTTGATAAAATTGCCTCATTAATGCCCGCAGGTTCTAACAATGTCGATTTTGCAATTTCTAAGGGGTTGTTCATTGTGTATCCCATTAATTTGATATATTTTCGGATAATTTTTTTAAATTAGGCTTATCCCAAGCGCCTGTAACATTATAGTGAATTTCCGTCATTTGCTTCACCTGTCGGCTTAAAACCTTATCTGCTAACCAGGTAGCGGCACCCACTATGGGGCCGGCAGTAAGAGTAGCGACAATAGGTAGACTTGAAGTGACATAAGGATTAATCGTCAATCTAAGATTATAGTCTTTAGCTATCAAGCCTATTCTTCCATTAATTCGAACTTTTGCAACTGGTCCGTCAATCGATGCATTCTCAGTAAAGACATTCCCGTCTTTAAAGCGGAATAATCCTCGCATGTCATCAAAACTAAAACCAGGCTGAGTTAAGTCACTAAAGTCCAACATAAGTCGCCGCTGTAATGTTTGCAAACTAAATAGAGTCAGTATCCTGCCCATATCCATGCCAAAATTTGCTTGGTTACTCAGTTTAGTTATTCTGCCTTTGGTAAGGTGTAAATTTAAAGCACCATTTAAGGTCTTAGCTTTAAGATCAAAGGGTGAATCAGACCATACCATATTAAAATCACCGCTGCCTTGCCCTTTAACCATATTATCTGTAACTTGCCATTTATTTAATATGGCGCCTAGATTGGTGCTCTCAAAGCGACCATTAAGCACAGTTTGATGTTGACCATTCATTAGCCGCCAAATGCCAGTAGCATTCACAAGTAACGCGTCTTCCTTTATCACCGCTTGTTTAATTAAAAGATTATTTCCCTCTAAACGAAGTTTCAAATCAATATTTTTGATAAGTTTGTCTTTTAATTTGAAATTTGAAATTGTTAAATCCATTGGAGGAATATTCTTGGGAGTTAAATCATTTTCAAACAGCTTATCATCCATTAACGCAACCGTTTGGAGAGCAATTTTTAAGGGGGAGCGAGGATAGTCTCCTGGTATTTTGATTTGCCCCTTCAGCGACGGACTATCTAGCTGAATTTCTCCGCGTTCAAATTCAACTCGTTCATGGCCCTGCTTGAAATTCAAGGCTCCCTGAATTTGATCACCATAATGAAACAGCAATTTTTTTATGTGTTCTTCACTATTAAATTGCACCTGACTGGGACGAATACTGTTGGCAGTTTTACTCAAGGCTCCCGGTAGGTTAACTTTCATGCCTAACAAATCGCTACTCACCGCAAGCATCATGATAGGATGACCCTCTATAGGCACTAACCAATTAAATTTAGCATTAAAAGCGCTGGTGCCTTGAAATAAATTAAAAGATTTATAATTTAAAAATGTTTGTAGATCTGCAGCGCTAACCTTGCCCTTGATATCAAAATTTGTAGATTTGCCCAATTTATTTTCAAGCGTACTGATTGTGATATTAAAGGGTTTATGAAAAAGTTCACCCGCAATAATTTTACTGTCGGCAGAGTCATTCTGAAAATTTAATTCACCGTTGAGATGAGAGAATGCAGAGTGTGCATTAATATTTACATCAGTATTATCAAGTTTTACCCGGCCCCTAATCTGAACTTTATTTTTAAGGTCTCTGTCTAAAGGGAGCGACATGTTAAGCGCTAATTGCCATTTACCATCAAGATCCAAAGAAGTATTTTTAACTGGCATGAATTTTGCAAGTGGATTTTGATGGCTATCGATCTTAATACGTTGCAAAGAAGAAGTAGTCACTAATCCCTGCAACAGGAGTATGGGTCGACTCAGATCCGTTATTTCTGCTTTTGCGTAATCAATTTGAGCACCGAGTGTTGTTGCACGTTTGGTCATAATTAGCATAGAAGCACCTTCAAAATGCACTCGCGCTCGAAGATGGTCCACCTCTGGCCAACCTTCTTCATAATGAAGAATTCCACTCTCCAAATCCCCTGCTACCAGGAATTTGCCCTTTCCCTGCACAAATGGAAAATCATGCATAGCTCCATTTAATTGGAATGAGCCATGATGAATAGCGCCGCCTTTTATCGCTTTATCAAGCCAAGTCACCACATTTTTGGGGATCAATGTGACCGGGAAATATTTAGAAATATATTTGAGATCTACTATATTGAAATTGAATTTGGATTGTATGCGCGGACTGCTGTGGTTTTGAGGAATGAAGATATTCATATATCCCAAAGCGTGACCTTCCGGGGTCGTTAAATCGACATTTTTTATTTTAATTTGCCAATTTTTTTCAGAATCTTTAACCCAGTTGATGTGGCCAGTTATTTTTTTTATTGGGATGTTTGATCTAAACTGAGGTGCGTAGCTAAGCACAGCATCTTTCGTATCCAAGATGACACTTCCATTAAGAGATGAGAAATTCAGCTCACCACTAAGATGATGGATACCCGGAAATTTACCCCAAGGAGAAAAACTTACGGCTCTTAATTTTCCTTTTATTGAAAAGTTTTGATCACTACTATATTGCAAAATAAAATCGTCTATTTTACCACTGGGTTTGAATGCACTAAGCGCTTCATTCATTCGAGCAGAAACCATCTCATTATTAATCAGAAATTGACTCACTTGTAGTAGCGGCAATCTATCTACCTTAAGCAATCGAGTTACACCTTTTGGAGTTTTGACTTGTTGCCACGTCAATTCATGAATGGGAAGTAATTTTCCCGACATATATACATTTAAGTGCTCAGTTAATAGTGACCACTTATTGGGCTGATAATGGGCTGAAAAAAGTGTCGAGATGGCATTGGCTTGATACACTTTACCAACGTGGTTATTTTTAATAATAACATCTCGGGCCGCTAAAGAACCCTCAGCCATTGAATGATGAGGGGTGGAAGAAATATTCATGTCAACCTTGGCATTACCCTGTAAAAACGCTAGGTTTCCGCCCAATTTATTAAGTAATAGGTTATTTGAAACAGGAATATTTGCGACTGAAAGGTGCAATTTAGTGTAAATCATCTGTCTACTCAAAAAGCTACCATAAATAGTACCTGCAAAAGCAGTCGGTGATTGATTCCACAGGTGCGCCTGCCCAAGAAAAGTGCGTGAAAAAAGGCGACTTTGTTCAGCAAATGACAGCTTAGAAATGAACATTTTATGACCGATTTGATCAAAATAGGTGATATCCACATCCCGGAGATTTTTTTTACCACTTGCCAGAAAAGAATCTATTAAATAATTCAGTTTTCGCCTGTCCTTGGTATGCAACTGTGCTTGTAGAGCTGGAATGTCGTTAATATCGAAAATGCCATTAGGCCTTTCTTTTAATATTAGATGTGTACCCTGAATATCTATGTCGCCTGGGATTATCTGCCCACGCCATACGCTGGCGAAGAAATTAATCCCTATGCTGAGTTTGTTAATATGAAGCAAACTCACGCCCCGGGAATCATTTATAGAAAAATCATTAATTTCTAAGTGGGGTTTCAGGCCCTGCCAGGAGGTCGTTAGGGTACCAATATGAACCGGCTGATCTAGCTTGGATGATAGAAATTTTTCCACCCCCGCAACATTGCCAACCGATTTATACAAGGGTGCTAGATAATTATTTAAAACAAAAAGGGGGGTTAAGATTAGCACAGCACTTATAAAAACTGCGCGTAATATACGTAACGATTTCACCATAACAAACTACGATCACTAAAAATTTTGCTAAGATACATTAAATTTGCGTCTAAGATCTCTTAATATAATAAAAACCCAAGGCCAAAGTAAAGCACTAGTGATCGCTGGAGACCAGAATTCCCAAGTCCTGGGCAAAACGCCCAGTAATCCTTGCACCCAATAAAGAAGCGCCAGATAAACAAAGGATAAGAAAAATACGATTATCGTTTTTTGCCAGATGGGATAGAGGCGGATTCGCGGATGAAACTTAACAATAAAGTAGGCCACAACGGCCAACGCCAAAGCATGCTGACCCAATAGTGTTCCTTGAAGTACATCGAGTAACAAGCCAATAAACCAGGCCATTCCCACACTAATACGCTCAGGAAGTGCTAAACACCAGTACACCATCACTAACATAACCCATAGCGGCCGCAACCAATTGGCCCAATTTGGCAGAGGCAAAATGGTCAGCATCATGGCTATGCACAATGTAATCCCTATAATAAAAATTCGCTGAGGAAAACTTGCAGATCGCATTATTGGGGTTCCATTTCATCAGATTGGTCTAACTCAGTAGCACTAGTATCTTCTTCAGCCTTAGTACTTTTTCCCGTGGTTTTGGTGGACTGATTTTCGGTTGTCTGCTCAGCTTTTATTTTTTTTGGCCAGACAAGCAATACTTGACGACTTTGATTAACGTGTGCAGCGGGCGTCAAACTTATATTGGTAAATCTTCCACCGGGAGGTAGTTTTACATTATTGATGACACCGACGGGATACCCGGGGGGGTAGTGACCGCCTAATCCGGATGTAATCAAGTAGTCTCCCTTACGAAAGTCTGTAGTGAGAGGAACATTGATTAATTCCAGAACGCCATCGAATCCTAACCCACTTGCAATAGCACGATTCCCATTGCGGTTATTTTGAACTGGAATTGCGCTTCGAGGATCAGTGATTAATAAGACTCGGCTATTTATGGGACCTACCGCAATGACTTGACCCATTACCCCATAGGCATCCAACACTGGCTGCCCCACATATACCCCGTCCCTTTCTCCTTTATCAATAACAATTTGTTGAGTATAAGGAGCGAGATCGACAGCGAGTAATTGCGCAACAGTCACTTTTTCATGAATATTTGAAGACGAGCGTAACAAAGCCTTTAATTGCTCATTTTCTCTTTCTAAGGCTAAGACTTTTTGAAGTTTCGCATAGAGTAATAATTGACGTGCCCGTAATTGAGCATTTTCAACTAAAAGGTTTTGTTGTGTGGTAAAGCTCGTATCCACCCATCGAATAAATTCAACAGGACGATCTACCAGATATTGCATAGGTGCAACCACCAATGACAGCACTGATCTAAAACGACCAAAGTAGTTAAATTGATGATCCAGTGTCATCAAAACACAAGAGCAAACTATAAATACAAGTAATCTTACGCCCAAAAAAGGACTTCGACGAAATAACTCCTTAATTTCGATTCTCCTAAGCCGTTGTCTCTTTATTAACGCTTCTCATAGGAAAAGATGAAGAAAATTTAGGGAAACAACTATTATTCTTTTGACAAGAAGTCACTTCCAAGTACATCCATAAGTTCCATAGCGCGCCCGCCTCCTCTTGCCACACAAGTGAGAGGATCTTCGGCCACAATAACTGGCAAACCAGTCTCTTCCATTAAAAGTCTATCCAAGTCTTTCAACAAAGCACCGCCACCCGTAAGTACCATGCCTTTTTCAGCAATATCAGAAGCTAATTCAGGTGGAGCTTGTTCTAGGGCAGCCCGCACTGCGCCGACTATCCCAGCCAGAGGTTCTTGTAAAGCCTCCAATATTTCATTGCTGTTTAATGTAAAGCTTCGCGGCACACCTTCTGCAAGGTTTCGGCCTCTCACCTCAATTTCTTTTACTTCACTACTTGGGAAGGCTGTACCAATATCATGTTTAATCCGTTCAGCAGTGGTTTCGCCAATTAAACTGCCATAGTTGCGACGCACATAATTAATAATAGCCTCATCAAACCGATCACCACCAATTCGCACTGAAGCCGCATACACAATACCGTTGAGTGAAATAATCGCCACTTCGGTCGTGCCGCCCCCGATGTCAACCACCATAGAACCACTGGCTTCCTCGACAGGTAAACCGGCGCCCATTGCAGCAGCCATAGGTTCTTCTAATAAAAATACTTCTCGCGCGCCCGCGCCTAATGCAGATTCTCTTATCGCTCTGCGTTCAACTTGGGTGGATCCACAAGGGACACATACCAATACACGTGGGCTAGGTTTAAGAAATTTATTTTCGTGAACCTTGTTAATGAAATGTTGCAGCATTTTTTCAGTAATATAAAAATCGGCAATAACACCATCTTTCAGCGGTCTGGTGGCTAATATGTTACCAGGTGTGCGTCCTAACATTCGTTTCGCTTCCAATCCCACAGCAGCGACTCGACTTTGACCATTAATTGGATCTAGCCTTACAGCCACCACAGAAGGCTCATTTAGAACTATTCCTTGGCCGGGCAAATAAATAAGGGTATTAGCGGTTCCGAGATCAATGGAGATATCTTTAGAGAAAATTCCACATATTTTCTTAAACATTTCGTTGTATCCACAAATAATAAGTTACAAAACTGTGCTAACTTTATCTGAATTTTTTTTACCAGTCGAGATTAATTTGAAATGCTTATTTCATCTTTATGCTTAACATGAATAGGATCCCCCTGTATAATTTTTTGTTTAATTTAAAATAGATAGGGGAATCCGAGTGTCAACATTAACTCGAGAAAATATCGAAAAAGTTGCTCACCTAGCCAGACTTGCTATTTCAGAAGAGGAGATTTTGACACACGTTCGAAATTTATCAAATATTTTAGAGCTGGTCGAACAGATGAATTCTGTTGACACCCAAGGCATCACCCCCATGGCCCACCCCCTGGATATCCCTCAGCCATTACGCATAGATAGGGTTACAGAAAAAAATGAGCGCGCGTTATTGCAAAGCGTAGCCGAACCTTCCGCGATAAAGTCGGGCTTATATATAGTCCCCAAGGCGTACGATACCGTAAAAGAGTTTGAAACAATTGAAGAGTAATGATATGCATAATCGAACTATTGCCGAATTGAGCACAGACTTGGCCAACAAAGAATACTCTAGTGTTGAGCTTACGACCCATTTCTTAGACCGCATTAAAAAAATTGATCCTGCCTTAAATAGTTTTATCACTGTTTCTGAAGAGGTGGCTCTAGATCAGGCTAAAAATGCCGATCAAGCTAGAACAAATCATACCCACCCCTCTCCCTTGATGGGAATCCCCTTCGCGCACAAAGATATTTTCTGTACCCAGGGTGTCAAAACTTCTTGCGGCTCAAAAATGCTTGATAATTTCATCTCTCCTTACAGCGCGAGCGTAGTTGATCGACTTAGTGAGGCAGGAGTCGTCTTATTAGGCAAGACCAACATGGATGAATTTGCTATGGGGTCTTCGAATGAAACAAGTTTTTATGGTGCGGTACGCAATCCTTGGGATCTAGAAAGAGTACCCGGTGGGTCTTCGGGCGGTTCTGCTGCTGCAGTCGCGGCGAGACTAACTCCCGCTGCGACCGGCACAGATACGGGAGGCTCGATACGACAACCTGCTGCATTATGCGGAATAACAGGACTCAAACCTACTTATGGACGTGTCTCTCGCTATGGCATGATTGCATTTGCATCCAGCCTAGATCAAGGCGGCCCGATGACCTTAACCGCAGAAGATGCGGCCATGCTACTCAATGTTATGGCTGGCCATGATGAGAAAGATTCCACTTGTATTGATCAACCCACACCCGATTATACGAAAACATTAAATGATTCCTTAGAGGGATTAAAAATTGGTCTTCCTAAAGAGTATTTTAGAGAAGGTCTTGATCCTCAGGTTGAAGCCATTGTCCAAAATGTTATAAAAGAATATGAGAAACTTGGCGCAACGGTTAAAGAAATTAGCTTGCCTAATCAACACCTCTCTGTGCCTGTGTATTATGTAGTGGCACCCGCAGAGTGCTCTTCAAATTTAGCGCGTTATGATGGCATCCGGTTTGGATACCGCTGCGAAAATCCTCGTGACCTTGAGGATTTTTATAAACGAACACGAGGCGAAGGATTTGGGGAAGAAGTTAAGCGACGTATCATGATTGGTACTTATGCTCTATCCGCCGGTTATTACGATGCCTATTATATTCAAGCCCAAAAGATACGACGCCTTATTAGCAATGATTTTGTTGAAGCCTTTAAAGAAGTAGATGTCATCATTGGACCTACTACCCCTACTCCTGCTTTTAAAATAGGTGAGAAATCTAACGATCCAGTGAGCATGTACTTATCCGATATTTATACCATTTCCGTAAATCTCGCAGGGTTACCTGGGATTTCTATTCCTGCTGGCTTTGTGAATGACTTACCCATCGGAGTACAATTAATAACGGATTATTTTACTGAAGCTAAATTGTTGAATATTGCTCATCGATACCAGCAGGTTACAAAATGGCACCAACATGTCCCGCCACAAGTACAAACAGTGTGAGCTAGTAAGGGTAATTTGACCAACGCATTAATCCTATGAGGTAAAAAAATGGAGTGGGAAACTGTTATCGGACTTGAAGTACACGTCCAACTTTCAACACAATCAAAATTATTTTCTGGATCCTCTACCGCTTACGGTGGAGATCCTAACACTCAGGCTTGCCCGATTGATTTAGGTCTGCCTGGCGTTTTACCTGTTCTGAATGGGGATGCCATAAAAATGGCAGTAAAGTTTGGCCTAAGCGTAGGCGCCGAAATTTGTTATCGCAGCGTTTTTGCTCGGAAAAACTATTTCTATCCTGACCTACCGAAAGGGTATCAAATAAGCCAATACGAACTTCCTATTGTGTATCAAGGCTATTTAGATATTACTTTAGACGATGGCCATATAAAACGAATTGGTATAACGCGAGCTCATTTAGAAGAAGATGCAGGAAAATCTATCCATGAAGAAACGACTGATCAATCCGGAATTGATTTAAATCGAGCCGGCACTGCATTAATAGAAATTGTTTCTGAGCCAGACATTCGAGATGCAAAAGAAGCGGTTTCTTATCTTAAAACACTCCATTCATTAGTGCGTTATTTAGACATTAGCGATGGCAATATGCAAGAAGGATCATTTCGGTGTGATGCTAACGTTTCCGTTAGACCAAAGGGACAAAAAGAATTTGGCACACGAGCAGAAATAAAAAATATAAACTCATTTCGCTTTGTGGAACGAGCAATCAATTATGAAGTAGAAAGACAAATTGATCTCATAGAAAGCGGAGGCACTGTCATACAAGAAACCCGACTTTATGATTCTGATAAAAATGAAACGCGATCAATGCGTAGCAAGGAAGAAGCTATGGATTACCGTTATTTTCCGGATCCAGATTTACTCCCCATTGTTTTAGATAAAGGATTTGTTGAGGGTATTAGAGAAACATTACCTGAACTACCGGCAGCCAAATGTCTTCGTTTTGAAAAAGAGTATGAATTATCTACCTATGACGCCAACATATTAGTCTCTAATAAGGAGATGGCCGAATATTTTGAAACTGCCCTAGCTAATACAAACGCTACTCCAAAAATGCTAGCAAATTGGATAATTGGAGATTTATCTGCTGCATTAAACAAAGAAAATTTGGATATTACGCAGTCCCCTATTTCGCCACAAAACCTTGCTACCCTGCTTAATAGAATGGCAGACGATACTATTTCAGGAAAGCTTGCCAAAACAGTCTTTGAAAGCTTGTGGCAAAAAGAAGGTACACCCGATGAAATTATTGCAAAAAAAGGTTTAACCCAGATTACTGACGCTAGCGCTATTGAAAAAATAATTGACGATATCTTAGCGTCAAACAGTGAACAAGTTGAGCAATATCGGGCCGGCAAAGATAAGGTATTTGGATTTTTAGTGGGCCAAATAATGAAAGAAACTAAAGGCAAGGCAAATCCAGCCCAGGTTAATGATTTGTTGAAAAAGAAATTAGGGAATTGATTCCAATCTTCTGCGCCAAAAGTTGGACCTGAAGATGAAGCATATTTTAAAAAACCTACGGGCAGAATTTGTCTTTAATAAATATAGCTTCATCAATAGCTTGAAATCAATTTTAGCCTGCATCATCGGGCTAATTTTAACGCGACTATTAAACCTCGCCCAACCTCAGTGGGTCCTTATCTCGATTGTGATAGTTATGGCGTCACAATACCGTCTGGGCGGCGCAATGATCAAGGGTTACACCCGTCTTCTTGCGACAGCAATTGGGGCATCTCTGGCCTCAGTAATTTTATTTCTTTATACCATTCATATCCTTCTGGTCTATGGCGTACTGTTAATTTTCATCGCTATTTTTATTTATTTTGCCACTAATTCGAAAGACTATGCTTACGCTTACACGCTTGGAGCGGTGACAATGATTGTCATCGTGGTTTCAGATAATCCGCAGTTTCAAAATGCCCTTTACCGACTTTACGAAATTATCTTGGGAGTAATTGTAGCTATTTTAGTTTCACGCTTTGTCGCTCCAATCAAAGCGGAAGAAATGCTCTATAAAAATATAGCAAAAACGCTGCACCTACTTAAAAATGTTTACCAATTATTTATTCGAGAAGACAAAACCTTCAATTTACAGGCTAAAGGCTCAAATCTTGAAGAGGAAATCATACAAAATTTTGCTGCTCAAAGTGTTCTCCTTCGAGAAGCCTGCACAGAAACTCATAAAATTCGTTCGCAACGTTCGCTATATATCATTTTATTAAGGCTAGAACGTCGGCTTCTACGTAGTATTTATATGTTGCATTACACGCTGCGCATATCTCTGAGGAGTTTTGGCAACATTATCAGTATGCATGAATTTAAAATACTGCATCGAATGATCACCACAATGATTGAAGATATTGCCCGAAAAATACAAAATAAAGATTACGTCTTACAAGAATTAAACTTGGATCCAAACTTTGACGATATTACCGCTAAGCTTCTTGGCGTTTTTAACCAATATTCCTTCTCTGAAAAAAATAAAATTCATGCATTCATTTTTTGTCTTGGACATGTAATTTTAGTATTGAAGAGAATGAGGAAAATAGTAGTGGAGATATCTGCAGCGCCCTCCGACACACCCTCATAACTGTTCAGCCTCAGAGGCGAAGTTTATATTTGGCGGATTTTTCATTGAAATTCCGCCAAATCTGAACGTTCCTGTAACCTCTAAATTCATGCAATAAAGCTTTAAAGCTTTATTGCGCGTTTAAAGAACTTCGCAACATCCAGGCGGTTTTCTGGTGTTCTGTCTGGCGTTCGATCATTAAATCCATGGTTGACTGATCACCCTCTTCTTCCGCATTTTTGATCATTGATTGCAACTCATCAATTAAATGCTCATGATTTGCCAGCAATTCTCTGATCATTTCTTGAGCGGGGGGAATTTCATCGTCAAATTTAATACCGGCAAGCTTCTCAAATTTTGTGAAAGTTCCTGGTGCAACCACATTTAATGCACGTAGTCTTTCCGCTAAAACATCTACAGCGTCTGCAAGTGCTTCATATTGCTTCTCAAAGGCAGCATGCAACATGAAAAATAATTCGCCGGTAACATTCCAATGAAAATTTTGGGTTTTGGTATAAAGTACATAGGTATCTGCAAGTAAATGGCGGAGATCTCTAACAACTTTGCTTTCATTATCCATAAGCTACTCCTAAAATCTTTAAAAACATTTTTTCATTTTAGTATTTTTTGAAAACTATAGCCATCCTAAGCGCTGATTATTCGCAGGTAACAAATCCGATGATCGCTTTTAGTCGATTTTGCGCATATAACAAAGGTATTCGATCGCGTCTCCACGGGGGAATGCGCCATGCTTGAAAGAGTTTTTTGAGGCAATGCCTATTTTGCCGATTTTTGAGCAAGCATTTTTCTCCGCCTTGCCGGAAACGTATGCTCACCTCTTGCAGTTCATGCAACTTTAAACCTAATTGTTCTACTTCCTGCAACCTAATCACGCCCAGATCGCCAGGAAGAGGTAAGTCTTGCTGCAAATCCCAATCAATAACCAGATTGGGTGAGTGCTTTAGTAGAGGGCGCATAGCATAGAGATGATCTCCATAACGTCTTACTTCGACATTTTTCCATCGCAGTAACGGCACAGCATCAGGACGGGCATTCATGATTTCTTTTAGCAGCAAAGCTAATTTTTGAGTACTGGGTAACGACAAATTGAGCTGCTGCAACCAATAACGGATGATATGATTTTGAACAGGTAACGCGTGCTTTAAAACAGCTGGGATTGAGAGAGTTAATTGTTCAGGGTCAAAGGCCTCAACAAATACATCAGCGATTTGAGTTTCAATAAAATGATTAGCATTTGCGCAATGTGTTGCCGCTCGCGATAGATTCTCGATCACTGCGGGCCAACGCGATTGGATAAGCGGAAGCAGAGAGTTTCTTAAATAATTACGATCGAACAGCAAATTTCGATTACTTTCATCTTCAACCCAATTCAGTGTCTGGATTTCGGCATATTGCTTCAGTGATTCTTTATCAAATCCAAGTAAAGGTCGCGCTAATAACCCTTTTCCAAAACGAGTTGCTGCAGGCATCGATGCCAAACCTTTAGGCCCTGCACCTCTAAAAAGCTGTAATAGCAGTGTTTCCGCTTGATCGTTCCGATGATGGCCGGTGACTAACACTTCCTTTTCAGAGAGCAATTCCTTAAAAACGTTATAACGCAAATTACGGGCTTGCTCTTCTACACTTTCATTGTCTCTTTTAATATTAATATGCTTTATCACAAGAGGTATATGATAGCGTGCGCAGTAGGTGGTACATAGATCAGCCCACCGGTCAGCATTGGCACTAAGGCCATGGTGGATGTGGATTGCACGAATTGAGATCCCTGTTTCGATTACGCTTAACTGGGAAAGCAAATCTAATAATACACTCGAATCAAGACCGCCACTAAAAGCAACGCAGAATGTCTTTGATTGCGTAAGCTCACGTAGTGATTTCTGAAAAGAATCGACCGTTAACATTAGCGTCCAAATGACATTAACCGTTCATACCTTTCATGTAGCAGCCTATCCGTGGATTTGCGGTTAAGTTCTGTCAAGTTTTCAGTAATCGCCTGTTTAATATTAGACGCCATCAAATCGATATTTCGATGTGCCCCGCCTAACGGCTCAGGAATAATCCGATCAATTAACCCCAGCTTTATAATTCGATCGGCGGTTACACCCATCGCATCAGCAGCATCTGACGTTTTATCGGCGCTCTTCCATAATATAGAGGCACAGCCTTCTGGAGAGATGACTGAATAAACACCATACTGCAACATCATGACCCTATCACCTACACCAATAGCAAGTGCGCCTCCCGAGCCTCCTTCCCCAATAACCACAGTGATGATCGGAGTTCGTAGCATCGACATTTCAAATAAATTCCGAGCAATAGCCTCACTTTGATTGCGTTCCTCGGCTCCAATACCCGGATACGCACCGGGTGTATCAATAAAGGTAATGATAGGAAGTTTAAAACGTTCCGCCATTTCCATGAGTCTCAGGGCTTTGCGATAATCCTCAGGCCGTGGCATTCCAAAATTACGTTCGACTTTTTCTTTGGTCGTTCTACCTTTTTGATGACCAATAATCATTACCGGATTACCGTCTAGTCGCGCCGTACCGCCAATAATAGCGGGCGAGGCCGAAAAATGTCTGTCTCCATGCAACTCATCAAAGTCAGTAAATATCCGTGCGATATAATCATTGGTGTATGGCCGTAGGGGATGCCGAGCCATCTGTACTGTTTGTGTGGCGCTCAATGAGGAAAAAATAGAGCGGGTAAGCTCCTTGCTTTTACTCTCCAAACGAGTAATTTCTTCAATGATGTTTAATTCAGTATCTGTTCCAACACGTCGCAATTCTTCTATTTTAGCTTCTAGCTCTGCAATCGGTCTTTCGAATTCGAGAAAATTAAGGTTCATTACTCTGGTCCTTTATCTCTGATTACTGATCCCCTTGGGGTAGTTATGTAGTATTGCACTTTACATCCATTATTAACCCTTATGCAAGATCGTAAATTTAATTCACCTCTTGATTTGAAGTATTCGCCTATTGACAAGTCTGATATAGTTTATTTTTGTCAAAATATATGGAAAGGGAAATGTCTCTAATAACATTTAAAGTAGTGGCAGGTATAGTAATCTTTATTGTATCAATGTTGGCTGGGCTCTTGCCAATGCATATGGGACATTTCCATGAAGGCTCACGTCATCTTACTGACTCTATTACCAATGGAATTTTTTTAGGCGCTGCTATCTTTCATATGATTCCCGATTCCCAAGCAGGTTTTGCTGCACTAGGCATGATAAATTATCCTTATGCTATTCTATTGTGTCTTGCTGGCTTTATATTTCTGCAACTCATTAAGTATTTGACGCTGTATTTTAATAAAGCAGGGGATAGTTCAAAACTGAATGGCACCATGATTCTGATTGTGCTTTGCATTCACTCTATAATAGAAGGTGCCACCTTAGGCATCAACACAACTGTCGCCAATGCTTTTGTTATTTTTATTGCCATTATTGCGCACAAAAGTTGTGATAGTTTTGCGCTGGCGAGCACTCTAAAACGCTACATGATCTTGCCTAATTACAATGTGTTGATTGTAGCAATCTATGCCTTAATGACCCCCTTTGGAATTGCTATTGCTTCCACCATTATCGGCGCGCTGGAAAATAATACGGGAATCCTGGTTGAGTCTTCTTTGAATGCGTTAGCAGCGGGCACCTTTATTTATATTGGCGCCCTGGATGCATTAATTCAGCAGTTTAAGGTAAGAAGATTAAAACAAAATGTGGAAGATTTTTCTGCGTTGGTGCTGGGGATGGGTTTTATGGGATTCTTAGCTATCTGGATATAAAAGGAGTGGGGAGTGATGCCTCCCCCCATCAAGCCTGAGATTAAGCCTCCTCAATCAAACCGAGTTCTTTAACAGCATCACGCTCATGACGTAATTCATCTAAGGTCATCATAAGTTTTTTCTGCGCGAATGCGTTGTGTTCTACTCCTGTTACAACAACTAGTTCGCCATTTTCTGTGCGGCAGGGGAAAGAAAAGATTAATCCTTCATCGATACCGTATTGGCCTTGAGAGCAGACACATATGGAATAAGTCTCTAATCCAACTGTATCGAAAATTAGATTATAAACGCTATCAATAATCCCATTTGCGGCGGATGCAGCCGAAGATGAGCCTCTTGCCTTAATAATTTCAGCGCCACGCTTTTGAATGATTTCAATGAATTCTTTTTGAAGCCAACTTTCGTTTTTGATCACATCCACTACAGGCTTATCATCTATTGTTGCATTATAAAAGTCAGGATATTGCGTGGAGGAATGGTTACCCCAGATGTTCATATTTTTAACTTCTGTGACCGGCACTGCGGCTTTTAGGGCAAGCTGCGCACGAGCACGATTTTCATCTAACATCGTCATTGCATAAAAACGATCTTTAGAGATATCGGGAGCATTATTCATGGCGATGAGACAATTTGTATTACAGGGATTTCCTACAACGAGCACTCTTACATCGTCTGCAGCATGGTCATTGATTGCCCGACCTTGCGCAGTAAAAATAGCGCCATTAATTTTCAATAGATCTGAGCGTTCCATTCCTTCCTTACGGGGAACGGCGCCCACTAGAATTGCCCAGTTAACATCACGCATACCCGTATTGATATCAGAGGTACAGACAACATTGCGCAGAAGAGGAAATGCACAATCCTCAAGTTCCATTACTACGCCTCTTAATGCTGGCAGCGCAGCTTCAAGTTCAATCAGATGCAAATCAACTTCAGTATCCTTGCCAAACATATCACCATTGGCGATACGAAAGACCAAGGAATAACAAATATGTCCAGCTGCTCCAGTTATCGCTACTTTAACGCGTTTTTTTGTCATTTAATTAATCTCCTTAAACATGGGCATCAATTTCAGTAAGGGCAACAATTGCTTAGAATCTCCAACAGCAATAAAGGGGGGATTGAGCAAATGCGATCGGGTATTATACCGTAAAGCTTCCCAGTTTAAATCTAAAACTACTCCGCTTGCTTGTTCCACAATACATTGCCCTGCCCCTGTATCCCATTCATGAATGCGCGCTTTCCGAAGATAAATATCCCCGAGACCCTCAGCAATCATACAGAATTTGAGAGAGCTGCTTCTGTAAGTTAATTTAAGATTTCCTTGAGCAAGTAATAACCCCTGTAATTCTTCATGTAGCTCTCTTCGCGTGGCCACTAAAACAATTTCATCTCCTGGGTGCCATTCCCGTATGGAAAGTGCAATAGCTTCTCCTTCGCCTTCCGCTTTAAAAGAGCCGAGACCTTTTGCAGCGAAATAAAGTAGATTTTTCAGAGGCACAAAGATGACCCCGAGAACCGGTACTGAATTTTCAATTAAAGCAATATTGACAGTGAATTGGCCACTACGTTCAATAAATTCGCGCGTACCATCCAGAGGGTCAACCAGCCAATATTGAGACCAGGTTTTTCTAATATCGAAGGAAAAATCCGGGTCTTCTTCTGAGAGCAGCGGCACCTCAGGCGTTAGCAGTGATAGATTTTTTAAAATAATATCATGCGCCCGTAAGTCAGCTAATGTGACGGGAGAATTATCTTGCTTGGTGCGAATATCCAGTGGCGATTGTGCGTTATAAATATCGAGAAGCTCCTGCCCTGCCATTTTAGCAATACGAATGACCTCTCCTACCAAACGTTCATCTATTTTCATGAGTATTACTCTTGCTCAAAAGCTCCCTCACCATAAAAAGAGCGGCTATGCTGCGAGCTTCATGAAAGTCTGATCGTTCCAGCAACAAATCTAAGTCTTTTAATTTCCAAGGCACAACTTCAATAGTTTCTGGTTCATCGCCTTCCAGTCGCTGTTGAAACAAGTCCATTGCTAACACTACCTTCATTGTGCGTGTGGTATAAGCGGGCGCTGAAGATAAGGATTTCATAAATTGTAAGCTTCTTGCTCCATAACCGGTTTCTTCCATCAGTTCACGATTAGCCGCTGTGAGAATATCTTCATCACGATTTACTATCCCTTTTGGCAGACCCAGGTAATAATCTTCGAGTCCAACTCCATACTCTCTTATCAATAAAATTGTTTCTGAATCTAAAACAGGGATAATCATTACGGCTTCATGCGCACGTCCTTTTAATCGTTCAAAATGACGCTCCTCACCATTAGAAAATCGCAGGTGAACACCTTCTACCTGAAAAATTTCAGTGGTCGCTAATATTTTCGTTGCTAAGATGGTGGGCTTTTCAGTGGACATAGCTTTCCTGCTGTAAAATTTTGCAAAAATGAGTTTAAAGCAGTATAACACAGTTATCTTTGATTAAAGTTAGCCTTGATAGCCGATGACAATTCCTCTAAGTCTATATATTCATATTCCGTGGTGCATAAAAAAATGTCCGTATTGCGATTTTAATTCTCATCAGGCAGGCAGCGACCTTCCTGAAATGCAATATATCGAATGCTTGATTAACGATCTCGAACAAGAATTACCGAGCATATGGGGACGCAACATTCAGACCATTTTTATAGGGGGTGGCACGCCTAGTTTATTTTCCCCCGATGCATTGGATTATCTTTTCCAACAAATACATGCCCGGATCCCCTATTCCCCGCATATAGAAATTACTATGGAAGCCAACCCTGGAACGGTGGAACAACATAAATTCCAAGAATTTCGAAAGATGGGCATTAATCGATTGTCGTTAGGCATACAAAGTTTTCAAGATGAGAAATTGCAACGCTTGGGTCGCATTCACACGGGTACTGAAGCCCATAACGCAATCAACACCGCCAAAGAAGCAGGTTTTGACAATTTCAATCTCGATATCATGTTTGGGTTACCGGGACAATCACTTGAAGATGCATTACATGATGTAAAAAATGCATTAACACATCAACCCACTCATTTTTCCTGGTATCAACTCACTATTGAACCTAATACTCATTATTTTCAATTTCCTCCTAAGCTACCCGATGACGATTACATTTGGGAGATGCAGGAACAAGGACAAGCGCTACTCAATGCTGCAGGCTTACATCAGTATGAAATTTCTGCTTATAGCCCTGACCATTTACAATGCCAACACAATCGTAATTACTGGTTGTTTGGAGATTATTTGGGAATAGGCGCTGGAGCACACAGCAAAATTACTGACTCTGCATTGGGGGTAGTAAAACGTAAATGGAAGATTAAGCATCCAAAGCAATACCTTGCAGCGAAAGAATTTACTGCCGGCGAAAAAATTGTTTCCTCTTCTGAATTACCGCTGGACTTCATGCTAAATGCCTTACGTTTGCATGAACCTATTGCTTGTGCTTTATTTGAAGAACGTACATTACTCGCCGTTGATAGCATACAACAACAATTGCACGCTGCTGAAAAATTGGGATTAATTACCTGTGGTGTAGACTATTTCAGCACGACCTCTCAAGGTAAACTTTTCCTCAACGATCTGCTGCAAATTTTTAGTAGCCCTGATGCAACGAAGTGAAATTGGGGTTTACCCCAAAACGTTGCATCAAGGCTATACAAATCACTGAAGCTTAGGGCTGACCTGGCGCTCCCGGCGTCACCGTTGGAGTGACTCCCAATCCTGGTGTAATGGTCGGTGTAATAACAGGATTATTTACATTGTGCGTAGGCACACCTAATGAATTAGGAGAAGGCTGAGGTGTTTGGTTTTCATATTTATCTTCAAACGCTTGCGATTGCCTATCTAACTCTTGAAAGACAGATTGAGCAATTTCAGGCGGATAACCCTGGGCCTGCGCTTGTCGAGTTACTTGAGTGATAATATTGGGGTTCTGCTGAACATTATTTGGAACAATAGCACTATTTTTTAGCGCCGCCCCGCGCTTAACGAAAGCGAGTCTTCTTGCAATAAGGTCGGCAATTTGGCTATCAATCAACCGAATGTTTTGTTGAACACAACTCATATCTTTACAAGATCTATTCGCGATTAACTCATAGCCTTGCATAGCTGTGCCATTTACATAGGGATTTCCGGGAACAGACCCATATAACGTTCCAGGAAGAACGGTGGCATGCGCACAAACCACTATCAGTAAACCTATTAAGAGCAAAAGTCCTTTTTTCATACTATCTCCTTATATTGTCTTCCTATAAATCAAATCGGTAATCGTGTGGCCGAGTCTCTCCCCTTTTTGTTCAAATTTTGTTTTAGGGCGAATTAAGTTAAGAGAAATACCCGCTGTATTGATTATACCGAATCCTTGATGTTTGGACATAACATCCCGCATGTGGTCTGCGTAACTCATTACATCTGTAGCAAGATGGAAATACCCGCTAGCCTCTAATTTTCTCTGCACTAAATCAACAAAGGGGGTTTGGACGATGCGTCGTTTCTGCTGACGCCGTTTGGGCCACGGGTCCGGGAAAAATAACAGAATAGCCGCTAGGCTATGATCCGCGATATGTTGGTTCAACCATTCTTTAGCATCGCCACAAATTACCTTTAGATTAGACAATTGTTTTTCTTGAATGGAGAACAATAAGGCGCCTATCCCGGGCTTATGGACTTCTATCCCTAGAAAGTTTATTTCCGGATTTTTCTCAGCTAGCTCCACAAGTGATCCCCCCATGCCAAATCCTATCTCGAGTATAGTGGGGGCGGACCTTTGGTAAAGCTCCTCAAAATTTAGCATATTGAGGGGTGGCTCAATTCCAAATAAAGGCCAGAACTGCTCATGGCTTAGTCTTTGGCTTAAGGTCATTCTGGATCGAAGGACGAAACTTTTTATTTCACGCTTTAAGTTTGTATTCATTAAAATCTACCAATTTTTGCACCTGCACTGGATTCTCTGCTGATGATTAGGTAGGATACCTAATTCAACAAATAAAATTCAATCACGAATTTAGCCAAATAACAGCTTCCTCTCAAATCAAAAGGTTTGCCATGAAAAAGACACTTAAAATTGCTGGTATTTCATTATTAATTTTAATTACCCTCTTTGCGGGCTCCGCTTTTGTAGTCAGTCGATATGTTGATCCTAATAAATTCAAAGGCAGAATTAGCCAATATGTATTTGCTAAAACCGGTCAAGTGCTGGTGATTAACGGTAGTATGCACTGGTCTTTATTTCCCTGGGTGGGAGTTAAAGCGACTGATTTAACTTATTATAATGCCCCCTCTTTCAGTCCAAAAGCGTTGATTTCGGCCAAAGAAATGGACATCAAAATCAAACTTATCCCACTGACGCATGGCCAAATTGAAATAGGTAATATTACCCTGAACAATGCGGTACTTAATCTAATTAAAAATAAATCGGGCAAATTTAATTGGCAAACTATTGCAGAAGAAGATAGCAAATCCCCCGACACTAAAAACAAATCCAGCTCAATTTCTAAATTTTCGGTTGCCAGTTTAAGTATTAAAAATGGCAAACTAAATTGGTATGATCAGCAAAAAAATTCTCATACTGGTATTGATTCGTTAAATATAAATAGTAAACACATTCAACTCGGTCAGTCCTTTCCCTTATCATTAGATTTTGACTTAGTGGATGATAACTCAGTCAAAAAGGTCTCTATTGAAGCTAGCGCCGACGTTACATTATCTCCAGATACCCAACAATATTCCTTACAAAATTTAAAGTTCAACAGTCAATACCCTACTTCATCAAACACAGTAGCTCTGAAAGCCGACGGCAATGTAGAGGCTGACATTCGGAAACAAACATTATTATCTCACCTAAATTTTGTGATCAATAATGTTAATGGTCAAATTAATTTGAAAGGTACTGAGATTTCAAAATTAGCACAGTATGAGGGAACGTTGACCGTCGATGATTTCAATTTGAAAAAATTACTTGATGAGCTGGGCAGTCCATTAGTCACCAAAAATAGTGACGCATTAAAGTCCGTTTCTTTATTAAGCAAAATTAACATCGATAACGGAAATGTATCGCTTAAACAACTTCACGCCAAGATTGATAAAACAGATATTTTTGGCAATTTATTACTGACAACCAAAAATAAAAATATTAATTTCAATTTAACGGCGAATCAGATCAACGTTGATGATTATCTTTCAGGAGAGACTAGCAATAAAAAAGAAACCACCCCTTCGCAACCTGAATCAAAAAATTCCACGCCTTCTCCTTGGAAAGTGAATGGCCGTATCAATGTGGCGAGCGTCAATGTAGACAAACTCAAGTTGTCGAATCTCATAGCGAATTTGGACATGCAAAAAAATGTTATTCGCATTGCCCCGCTTAGCGCTAATCTTTATAAAGGCCAACTAGACGGCTCCGTGGTCATTAATAAGCAGCAACAAAGTAAAACTGCTATCTATATCAAACAATCGCTTAAAAATATTAACATTAATGAAATGCTCCGCGAGTTTTCTGATTCTGATAAACTCAGCGGCACAACTTCGCTATCTACTGATCTGACTTCCGTCACCGATAGCAACACAAGTTTTCTAGCCGCCTTGAATGGTAAAATGCAGCTGACATTAACCAATGGTTCACTGCGTGGTGTAGACGTTATCTATCAATTGAGTAGAGCCCATGCATTTATCAAACATTTATCTTCGCCGGGAATTACTGATTCAAAAGAAACGCAATTCTCTTCGCTGAGCGCGAACGCCTTAGTTACCAATGGCGTTATTAATACCGATGATTTAACCATCACGTCGGAATTTTTAAAAGTAAATGGTAAAGGCACAACTAACTTAGTAAATAAAGATATTCATTATCGACTTAATGCGACAGCACAGCCTAAGCTAGCTAATGAAAATAAAGATATCGGCAAGGAAGTGACGACTTATCAAGTACCCATAAAAATATCTGGTAAGCTGACTAAACCCAGCGTTAATTTAGATTTTGCAGAACTGGCTAAAACTTTGTACGCGAAGCAAATTGAAAAAACAGTTTCAAAAAATATTAATCAGCTTAAGGGTAACCTGCAGGAGCAAGTCCAAGATAAAATTAAAACGCTGGTACCCGCATCGTTGTTCAATAAAATTATTAAATCTGATGATGCTCCTGCCGCACCAAAAGAATAAATAACGTCATGTCAGACTTTGCAAAGGGACTGCTCAATTGGTTTGATGGCTTTGGTCGCAAAAATCTGCCGTGGCAAAAAAATATTACGCCTTATCGAGTGTGGATTTCAGAAATCATGTTGCAACAAACACAAGTTGCAACGGTGATTCCTTATTTCGAGAAATTTATTGCTCATTTTCCTGATATTCAAACTTTAGCGAAATCAGAGCTAGATACCGTGCTTCATTTTTGGACTGGTCTTGGCTATTACGCTCGCGCTCGCAATATCTATAAAAGTGCAAATATCATTGTCGACCATTTTGCTGCCGAGTTTCCGAGCGATTTGGATACTTTAATATCCTTGCCGGGTATCGGCCGATCCACAGCCGGAGCCATACTTTCGATTGCGTTCCAAAAGGCTACTCCCATCCTTGATGGCAACGTCAAACGTGTACTGACCCGCTTACACGCGATTTCTGGCTATCCTGGGGAAAAGTCGGTTGAGGATAAATTATGGAAATTAGCGAGTGGCTATACCCCTGAAAAACGCTGCGCGGATTTCACTCAAGCTATTATGGATTTAGGGGCAACAATTTGTACCCGTGCACAACCTAATTGCAATGCATGCCCCCTCCAATTCGATTGTCTCTCATATCAAGAAGGTAGCATCTCTCTTTACCCCCAACCAAAAGCAAAAACCAAACTGCCCGTCAAAAATACGCAATTTTTAATCTTGTGGAACGAAAAAGGCCAACTTCTACTGGAAAAAAGGCCTCCAATGGGCATCTGGGGAGGATTATGGGGTTTTCCAGATTACCCCCAATCTGATTTTGCAGAGCACTGCAGGTTGAAATATGGCGCTGAAGTCATCACTTATTCTACGGGCCAACTATTCAGGCACACCTTTAGCCATTATCATCTCGATATCACCCCTGTGTTTATAGATATTGCGCATCATCGCAAAGATGTGATGGAAGGCGATTTGATATGGTGTCTTGCAAACGAGATTCCCCAAGTGGGATTGGCCGCTCCCGTTAAAAAACTATTGTTGGAATTCGCAAAAACAACATACTAATGAATGAATTTTCAAGAAAATTGATTATAATGTCCCACTTAAAAAATAAATTTTGTTATTTTGAATTGATTAGCATATAAGGGTCCATCATGACACGTACTGTTTTTTGTAAAAAGTTAGACGCAGAAGAACTGGGCTTGGAATTCCCCCCCTTCCCCGGCGACCTAGGCACTGAAATTTATAACAACATTTCAAAACATGCTTGGCAAATGTGGCTCAGCCATCAAACAATGTTGATAAACGAATATCGATTAAACATGTTAGAGCCAGAAGCAAGACAATTCTTAGTCGATGAAATGAAAAAATTCCTATTTGGAACTGGTAGCGATGCCCCTCCCGGATATCAGCCCCCAGAATGAGAATTCGCTTGACTCAAACTCCTACAATCGGTTTAATTAGCGTCCTCGGCCAGATAGCTCAGTCGGTAGAGCAGAGGACTGAAAATCCTTGTGTCGGCAGTTCGATTCTGCCTCTGGCCATAGTCAAATCAAGGACTTACAATTATCCGCTAAATAATCAATTTTTCAGTGCTACCTAGGTGCTACCAAAAGCTAAACGGATTTACATATAAAATTGTGATTTAGCGAAGTTACACTATTGAGGTTAGAGGTTAAATGAAAAACTTGTTCAAGTTATGCTTATCATTTCGAGATACCATTACTCGGTCCCAGTATTTATTAGGAATGCTAATGACGGTGTTATTTGTAACCTTACTATATATTATATCTGTGGAAATTAGACCTGATAATCAGCATGGAACCCGTGATATTTTTGCAGCAATATTAAGCTTATTATTGATTATTGATCTGCCCATCTTTTTATATACGCTAATAGCTTTAGCAGTTAAAAGGTTACGAGATGTAGGGTGGTCCAAATGGCTAGCAATTTTTAGTTTTATTCCGCCTTTATCTCTAGTATTGTGGCTACTTTTACTATTCATACCTAGTAAAAAAATTAAAGGACTTTAGAAAAATTTATCTCTAAAAAATAAAGAAGTAACATCGTGAGTGAGTCGCAAACATTTGCAATCACAAATCTTTTGGATCGCTTAATTTCTAATGATTCAGCCTTAAAAGAATTCATTCTCTTTGGATTAAAACAAGCATGGGCGTGTCTATTTGGCGGGTTGCTACTTTTTTTTATTTTAGTCACCCATTATTGGTATCCATTCCAGCATTATCTTAATCGGTATGATTTTTTATTCCTTGTTGCCATTCTTATTCAGGTTATCTTGCTACTCACCAAATTAGAGACATGGGAAGAGGCCAGGCTAATAATTATCTTCCACATTGTCGCAACCATCATGGAAATATTTAAAACTTCTCCCGCAATTGGATCTTGGCATTATCCTGAAGCAGCTGTGTTCAAAATTGCGAATGTTCCTCTTTTTGCTGGATTTATGTATAGCGCAGTAGGAAGTTATACTGCTCGCATTTGGAAAGCGTTTGATCTGAAGTTTACTTATTATCCGAAGTCAATCTGGCCTTTTATCGTAGCCATCCTTATTTATATCAACTTTTTCACGCATCATTTCTTTTGCGATCTCCGGTGGTTATTAATCGCAATAAGCATTATTGTTTTTGCTCGCACATCGATAATTATGACAATAGGTCAAAACTGCAGGAAAATGCCTCTTGTTGTGGGTTGGTTCTTGGAAGCAATCTTTATCTGGTTTGCTGAAAATATTGCAACACTTTCAAATGTGTGGCTCTACCCTTTCCAAAATGAATCTTGGCAACCAGTTTCCTTTCATAAAATATATGCATGGTATTTGTTAATTATCATTAGTTTTATTTTAGTCTCTACAGTTCATAAACCAACATTGAAAAGAGAATCATAAAGAATGGATAAAATATTCGATCAAGAGACCATCGAAAGTTTGTCAACAGAAAGTTAAACTCAGTGGTGCTGGTCTTGCATTTTTCATCGTCAAAATTTGTAAGAATCAGCACCTGATTATCCATCTTTTTGATTCAAAGCAAATCCAAAATTTTTCCCATTTTTCGCAAACTTGAAAAGTTTGCATATTGCGCTTTTAGATGTCTTTACAATTTGATTGGCCAAGGTTCAGTCAGGTTGGGAAAATTAAAGCAACTGCTACTGGCTAAGAAATATGTGATCAACACAAAATAGCAAACAAGCTAGTTGTTGATTCAAAGTACACCAAATGCATCTAGTACATCAAACCATTCGTGAGTGGCTTTTGTAGATGTATTTGTGATGTACTTTGAATGGACTTATCTGGGAAGATGTACACTGATACCAATCCTTACTGGCTAATGAAGAGTGTACTTAATGTACTTGGTGTACATTGTATCTAATATCTTTTAGGTGAACATGAAAACCATCTTTTTGACGTTGTGGTTCAAATTCAATATGAATACCTATGAGAGTCAAAGCGATACACTGTCTCTTCAACTGCATCGCAAGACCTCGTGCAGACCTTGGCCAGTCTAATGCTTTCTCATGCTTATAAGATTTGCTGAGTATGTTATAAAGCTGACTGTATAAGCCTGAGAAGCTTCCCTTCTCTTCCATAAACTGAATGATTGCGGTTGCAAGAGATGAATGCTCCATCGCTGAAGTGATACTCACCTTACGATTTTCTAAATAATCTCGTATAAAGGATCCAGGTTCCCAGGCCAAAGCATGTTCTAGTGCAACGCCTAACTGTGCAAAGTCTGCTAAGCGGGGTTTTTCATCAAGTCGAACATTCGGCAGTTCTTTTAATATTTGAGATAAAGTTGTCAATAATGCGCCTAAAAAACGCCCATGATTTTCGCTAAATCGTTGCTGTAATTCTTGATCAGTTTTGCGCTCCGTCACCAAAATGGGAGGCAACTCCAGAACAATCGCGCGATCAATTAAATCCTGAGCTGAAATAAAATCGTGGATACCATTCATGATGACCGGGCGTTTTATCTCTGCAACTTCTTCTTCCATGGTGCTATACAGTTTTCGCGTGGCAAAACCACCGCCTGTCGCCAAACAGCATAAGTCATCTTGCTGACTCGCACTTAAGCGGCTGATGTTATTTAGGGAAACCAACCAATTATTCACTGCTGCGACAAATAAATCTTCACTTTTCCTGGGTGTTCCGCGTAAGTTTGATGTGGAAGGATCAATCAACTCGCGTAAAAAATATTGTGTGCTGCTTTTTGCAGATCCTTGCAAACCAGTTAATACCAGAATTGGAAAATGCGTATCAGGACGTAAACATTCCAGCAACCATGCCAAAACTAATTTTTGACTCTGTGGAGGAATATTAATTAGCTCCCATAATAAATCAATGCTGCCTTCCTTTTCCGGGCGTGGTAATGGTCGCATGGACCTTGAACGTCTGAACTTTATGGGCGCTTGAGGCAGAATTTTCCAACCCTGTAAATTAATCTCAACTATTTCACAACTTTCATTGGCCAAATCTAAATATATTGTATCGCCTAAATGCCCGACACGAATAAAGACTTTGTGACAAGCCCCCTCAAATCTGGCTTTACCATTAATGACGGCTAATACGTCTTGTAAAGAGGTTTTATTGATTACTTTTTGATGTAAGCGCCAATAAAGATGAGTAATGCTTTCTTGAAATTCTTTACTTTCAATCGGCCAGGTCTCATAACGATCTCTATGGAGAAATGTCACATAGGTTTCACCCTGTTCATCATGAAAAAATTCTGCGTCAGCTAACAATTGCAACACTTGATTTGCCAAAGATATTTTCTGATCTGAAGCTTGATGTGAATCACAAGTAAGCCCCAATTGTTTGTGTACTGTTTCCATCCCCTCCAAATTTGCTAGGTCATTAAAATCAGATGGCTTAGATTCAAGTGACTTAAATTGCGGAATGAATAATTGTGCCCCCAGGTATTTTGCAGTTTCTTGCGCTTTAGTTAGACCAGGATTATTGGGCGACCATTGATCGTTATCCGCACAAATCATTATCTGATGGTTTGGATAATTAGTTTTTAATACTTTAGCAACCGGCAAAAGATTATTGGCATTAAAAGCCACAAATGTGGCACAACGACTTGCTTGATATATTGTCGCTGCTGTTGCATATCCTTCACACAAATAAAGGGTTGACGTAATCTCACCAATGGAATAAAAATGACCATGAATTTTTCCATTCGATAAAAATCGTTTTTGACCCTCACTATTAATGAATTGTAAGCTATGGAGTTGCTGTGATTGATCCAAAATCGGTATGATTAATAAATTATTTTTATAGAGTCTTAAGCCATAGGACTGCACCGATTTATTTTTCAGATAAGGATGAATAGTAAGTGGTACTGACTGTTGCCAAATATTATTCGCTCGCTCTTGTGCCTCATTTTGTAATCGGGTTAATTCCACTTCTCGCTTGTTACGCGCTTCTGAAATTATTTTTTGTACTTGAAACTTTTCTTGTATCGTTAATTGCTGTTCTGGTTTGTAGCACCAAGTTTTTTCTATATCACGTTTCCAACAACCATAAGCACCGGCAGGGATACCATCGATATACAATACATACCATCCATTCTTTGAGCCAGACTTATCACCACCTTGATAAAAGCGATGTATTTGACCGTCGGCTATAATTTCATCCGTAATAAAAATTGCATCATTCTCCATTGCACTTTTAAATGTATGGATAATATTATTATTCATAGCACTCTCCTGTATGACCTAGAGTGCGACGTGCAATGAATGCGTTAATGTCATGCACGTTATAACGAATTAATTTTCCTACGCGAACATACGGAAGGCTATAACGTCCTGTACATCGCCAAACATCTAAGGTTCCTGTCGAAACTCCTAAAATTTCAGCCGTTTGTTGCGGGGTCAATAATTTATTCAGAGAAGAATTAATGGCTGTTGATGAATTCATAGTAAAGATGCTCCTTTAAAATTTGAAATAACAAACAAGGAGCATCTTGCGGTAATGTTGAAGAGTTGTGTTCCAAGTGGAAAAATTATTTTCCAAGTTAGGATGAAGGCTATAACTTATTGATAATTAGAATCATTCCAAGTTGTCACAAAAAATAATCTTCTCCTTTTGTTATTGTGGTTTATTGCAGTGCTATAAAGCTCTATGTAATCCTACGTAATACACTATAAACCTATTTCAATTAACATTTTGTCAAAATACATGACTATTTGAGCAGAAAATTATTCTTGATCGTCTGGAACCAAATGAATGTCTCTCTGAATAGTACGTAATGATTCTGCAATCCGACGTTGAATACTACTTTTACCGAGACCGTAGATTTTTAGATTATGATCTTCCAAAAATTGTAGGATGTCTTCTGTCACCTGAAAAATATTTATACTTTTTACGGAACCCAATCGTGGCGATTTATTTTTAAAAACATATGCCATCACCACTGCTCCTAATGTTTTTGATAAATATTCTTCCTCTTTACTTTTTACTTGTTCAATTTTGGTTTCATCAGCTTTACTCCCAAATAATTCTGGAAATTGATTTGCATATGCCTCTTTTGCTAATTGCCATAATTCCTCTGGTATTGGCCATTTTTTCTGCACACATTCATTCAAATACGCCGCAGGGTGACCACGATGCTCACGGTATTTATAAAAATGAACTGATGTAAATATTTGATGGAGCTTATAGGGGTTTATTAATTCTGGATACGTCTCGATGTTGGTTTTGTGATCTTTAACAGTAAAACGGATTGATCGGTATTTATCAGGATCTAACCCACAAATAATGAGACAAGCATTTTTTTGTGACCAGGAGTCTAGTTTAAGTAAAAATTCATAATCAGGTTTATTAATTGGCATAACACCCCTCTCGTGTCAAACCTCATTGAGAGGTCAAGCCAAGTTGGTGAGGTACCAACGATTCAGGAGCTACCCTAGGCTTAACCAACAAGTTACATTACATCATTTAATGTCCTTGATTAGTAATTATTCAGCGCAAAATTTTAATTGGCTAGAACGTTCAGGTTTGAGCCGAATTTCAATGAAAAATGAAAAGAAAAAGCGGAGCATACTCACGTATGTGAGCAGTTTTCTTTTCATTTTTCATTGAAATTCGGCCAAAAATGGACGTTCGCATCTAATGGCTGAATAGTTACTTGATTATTTGAAAATAATGGTGCGGTATCTTGTTCATACCCTACTAACTGTAATATATGGTCAGTAATTTTTTGTGTTGCTAATTTAAGACGATGTTGATCAGATATAATATACCCAGCCGTCACATCTGCATCGTCGTTAATTTTGTGATTCAATAATCGTTTCAACGTGTAACGGCTCATATCTAACGATTCAGTAATCGTGGCAAATGTTCGACGTAAGTCATGTACTGTAAACTCGATTCCCGATTTTTTACGAATACGTAAAATTTGCTTTCGGGGTTCAACCAAATGTCCAGTACAACCTTCACCAGGAAATACAAAAATACTTTCTGTCTGTAGTTTTCGTTTTCTTAATAGTTGTGTAACAAAACTACTCATGGGCAAGGTAACCGATTCACTATTTTTTGTATCTGCAAGCATAAATGTCCCCTCTTTCAAATCAACATCGGACCACTTCAGTCCAGCTGCTTCTTCCCTACGCACTCCGGTAAATAAAATAAATAACAAGTAATCTTTAACTATTTCTGTTTTTGCAAATGAAAATTCATTTTCTAAGGAAATCACAGTATTAAACCAAATCGGTAATTCTGTTCTCTTGATATACGATTGTTTACGCTTAACTTTAAACCAGCTTTTTGTTGCTGATAATCTCACAACAGGATTCTCAAGAAATAAGGATTTATTTTGTGAATCTTCATAATGGAAACGAGCGAAATTAAATAACGCACGCAATACCCGAAATGCATTATTGGCTCTTGCAGGGCTTTCATTGCCTCTTTGGGCATGTCTTTTTATTGCCATGTCCTTTGTGATAGCACGCAAAGGTTTATCTAGCCAATCAGAAAAGGTTTGTTGCAGAGATTTATGATAATCAAGAATTGTTCCTGGCTTTAAATTTTTTCGCGCCTTTAAATAATCATCAAATACTTCTTTTAAAGTAATATTTGAAACTTCAACTTCTCGCTTTTCTTCAATGGGGTTAATGCCCTCAGAAAATTTCGATAATGTCTCAAGTGCCTTTTTACGAGCTTGCTCTATTGTCATTGATGGAAACCGTCCTAGAGTAACACGCACGGGTTTACCTTTGACTTTACGATAGACTATAAAACTTTTAACACCAGTAGGAGTTATAGAAATGCAAAGGCCATTTACTTTGGTGTCGTAAATATAACGACGTTTTTCATCTGATGCAGGCGTCAGTTGTTCAAGGGCTTTCTTTGTGAACGGGATTCTTTTACTCATCGTAATTCAATCTCTTTATCTCTTTAATTCACGATTTTCTTGAGCAGATACATTTATCAGTAATTTTTCATAATTATTTATAGCAATTATCTAACATTAGAAAAAAGATCCATATTGTTACCAGCTAATTATTCTTTTAATCCAAAAAATTTATTTTTTACTCTTTCCCATCAATCTTTTTTTGAGTTTGCTCCAAGTAATTCTGAGGTGTGACAACTTTTTTTCGTGTTCGCTTCTCTAAATCTTTTCTCGCATTACCAGCCACTTCACCACCCGAGCGCGAAACGGAACGATTTTCTTCAAATCCCTGGGCATCATTTTCTCGAGCTATTTCAGTTGTTGATGCTTCTCCAAGCATTGTAAAAATCAATTCGAGATCTGTCATATGATCGCGTAAGTTTTCACGTTCTAAACCTTTATGCTTTTTATATTCGGTAGGAGTTAATCCAAAAGCCGCTTTAGATATCTCTGCAGTCAAAATAGCATATTCCTGAGTACCACCCACCTCACGGTTCTTCCATTCTTCCGTTAGCTCTCCCCTCACTTGGATACCACGCATTCGTTTTTCAATCCAAGAATCATCATAGCCCTTAGCTTTATATATCTCGCGCGCACGTTGAGAGGCCAATTCGGGATCTTCAATCTCCTGTACGCGTTCATATCCCACTTTGGCTAGCCAACGTTTAAATGGTTCTGCTTTGGGAGAGGGAATAGATTGGATAATGCGCAGCATCCCTTCGGTATTTGCACAGTCTGTTTCTCTCATCTTCCCGTCAGAAGCACTCAATTTCAACTGTCGACAAAATGTCGACAGTTCACTTGCTTCTTCATTTTTTACTCTTACCTTCATCTTGTACCAATAATCTCTTGGGTTAGCACTATCCGTTAATGCTTCAATTACATCTATTACCGAAAACCACCATTCATCATTAATAAGAGTCCTGCGTATTTTGTGATCATTAAAAACGGCAATATGATCATTAATTATTAAGTCTTTTTTCATTATTTCATCCCTTACTTTAGGAGTATTAATCATTTTATGATAAGACCGTATCTTTTGCGTCAGGGCAATACAGTAGCTCTAAAATCTTGTGCTTTTAATTTTTTTATTCATTTTTCTAGCTCACCCACCATTAATATGTCTGCATGACGCTAATATCCATTTAATCATGCAACAGTCCAGGCAGTTTTCCTGGTGCTACCATGGTGCTACCTTTTAGAGCAAACATGATAGAATATTAGTTAATTAAGTTAAAGAAATATTTTTATAAGCAATTGATATATATGACGATATTAAAGATCATCAAAGATCGTAAAACTTCAGAAAACCCCGATTTCCAAGACTGAAAATCCTTGTGTCGGCAGTTCGATTCTGCCTCTGGCCATAGTAAATTCAAAGCGTTACGAATCACCGCCCCACTGAAACAAAAATCTGAAGTGCAAATGAAGTGCAGTTTGAATGTATGAAGGTAGACGAAGATGCACAAACAGATCTATATCTCCATCAAAAGCTTGGTTTAATACTATAAGGAATTGGAGTGGCGACATTGCAGAACTGACCACAATGCCACCGTTACGCTATCTAAATTAATAAGTTCACTAGCCTTATCATCAAATCTTGCCACTTACGAATAAGCTTTGAAGAATCCTTAGGCAATAACATCATTTTATCCAACGCAGATAATGCGTCAGACATTTCATTACCAACTAAGATGATCTTCTGGAAGATTTCAATTTGACGACGGGTAAGGTTTAATTTAGATGTGCTTTTAGATACACTAGACTTCGTCATGATAACTAATTCCTGTAGTTATTGTGAAAGTGCTGGCTAGGTGGTGAGACACTTGGCCAGTGCGATTATTATGATCTTATCTGCATCGAAAAATCAAATTAAATTAATTCAGAATGAATCAGCCAGATCAGGTCGCCACTACACAACCATTGAACGAAGAACCATGAAAGATATCATAACTGCATTAAAAGAAATTAAAGACCAAGGATCATTTTGTGGAAAAAGAACAACATCTTTTGATGATCTCCAATTAGAAATCAAAGAATTGGGCCCATTAAAATTTCCGCTTTCCGATCGCAGCGTCAAAAGTTTGATTAAGCATGCAAAACCTGCCAAATTTGGCTGGCGCGAAGCAACAATCTTGGACAAGACTGTGCGTAATGCATGGGAAATTCCTAAGAGCAGAATTAAAATAGAAGCTAATAATTGGAATAACACACTAAAATCTACTCTTGCTCATCTTAAAACAGACTTAGGATTACCAGAATCAGCAGAGCTAAAAGCAAGTCTTCATAACCTTCTTATCTATGAGCCAGGTCAGTTTTTTAGCCCTCATCAGGATTCAGAAAAATTGGATGGAATGGTAGCCACCTTAGTGGTCATTCTTCCCTCGAAACACAAGGGCGGAAGTCTTATTATTGATCATCAAGATGTGAAAAAAACATTCCAAACTAGTCGCTTCCCACTCAATAAACTAACTTTCATTGCTTTTTATGCTGATTGTCATCATGAAGTTAAAGCCATTAAAGAAGGTTACCGATTAGCCCTCACCTATAACCTTGTTCTTAAGAAGAGCACACAAGTAGAAATCAACCAGCCTAGATTTTCCAATGATAATCTCATCCAAAGTCTTCAGGCTTATTTTGCTGAAGAGGACAACTCAGTTAATCATGATAAAGATCCCAAAAATTTAATTTACCTTCTTGATCATAGCTATTCTCAAAAAGGGCTTTCCTGGAACCATCTAAAAAATGGTGATCATTTTCGAGCAGAAGCACTCAAAAAAGCTGCTAATACATTAGATTTGGAAATTCATATGGCACTTGCTGACATCCAAGAAACCTGGAATTGTGACGTGAGTTATGACTACTACCGATATCGCTACAAAGATAAATCTTGTTATGACAGAAATGAAGAAGAGGGTGACAATATTGAGCTGACTGAATTACTCGATAGTAATACTATTTTGCAATACTGGATTGATAGCGAAAATGAATCTTTAAGTTATAAAGATTGCCATGTGCCCTATGATCAAATCTGTTGGACAAAAGCAAGTAACGAATTTGAACCCTTTGATTCTCAGTTTGAGGGTTGGATGGGGAACTACGGCAATACAACAGATCGGTGGTATCACCGAGCAGCGATTATTCTTTGGCGCAAAAAAGATCACTTCCCTATTCTTTTTGGAATGGATCCTTGGTCGATTATTGATAAATTATTAAAATTAACAAAAACGAAATCTCATGAAGTACAATTACATCAAGTCCTTAGTTCTCTTCTACCCTATTGGGCCGAATTTTTGCGAGGCAATAACGAATCAACTCTAATTTCAGCTGTACTTAAACTCGCACTGTATATCAATGACTCTCAATTGGCACTTGCACTGGTAACTGGTTTTGATATTCATGCGCTGACTTCAAGGTCTGCAAAATTATTTTTATCCCTGCAGGATCTTTATGATACATCATGGTGTCTTAATGTTCTGAATGAATGGGCTAATGAGGATAACTCGTTGTCAAACCCGGAAAAATGTAAAAATATTTCTGAAACCATTCGACGCTTATCCGAAAATAAAAACAAAAATAAAGCTCTCACCGACTGGCTTCTTGCTTACCAGTTAAAGAAAATTCAAGATCACGATGCATCTTGCAAAGAATACAGTAGCCCTGTTCAAATTCTCAAGGATACATCTGAAAGAATACATGACCTTATTGATTTTCTGAAAGCTTGTATAACTCTCGATCATGATTCGAATTCTCTCCAACTTATTAAATACATAATTGGTAATATTGAATTATATCCAGCCACCAATTTAATCGAGGTAATTCATTACCTTAAAGACAATTTAAATAACCATGATCTCAAAAAATTTGGTTATCAAAAACTATTCAGCCATGTTTTTGTCGTCTTAAAAACTGAACTCGATCAGGGTTTGCGCAAACCCAATGACTGGTCACTAAAAGTCCCTTTATCTTGCAGTTGCCAAGATTGCATCATTCTTAATGAATTTCTCCAATCAAACGTAGAAAGAATTAAAATATGGCCATTGGCAACAGGACGTCGCGCCCATTTACACCAAAAAATTGATGACCTAGGTATTCCAGTAACTCATCATACTGAAAGAACAGGATCGCCATACAAACTCATCTTAACCAAAACTGATGACCTACATCATCACGCAAAATTTAGATTTGAAAAATTGCTAAAGGAATTCACTATCTTGACTAATAAAATCAATGACCATCCTAACAGACATAAAAAATACGGCTTGTGCACTTAACATTCTGAACAACAGAAGCGATTACAAACTTTGTGATTCTGAAAATTTCTCATCCCCTAACTTACGCCATCGCTCTTTTTCAAAGTCGCTTAATTGGAGGGCAATTTGATTCCCATAAGGCACGAGATTTGGATCCGAAAGTTATCCGAGGTCGAGTACAGGCAGATAAAGCATGGGGTGAAGAATGGCGACATTTTCAAAATCACTATTTCCTTGCCAAAGGACTCGATTTGACTGTCGATGCAAATGGCATTTATAGTCAAATTCATTTAGGTAAACATATTTTTCATGCAAAGGATCGTGATCAATTTGATCTTTGGCAAGAAAATCAAAACCGACATCAAGATGCCAAACAAGTTGCACTGACTGATCCGGAGAATGTCCTCAATCAAATTACATTACATAATTCAGTATTTAGCGAGCATGATATTGCACGCTTACTTCACAAACACATCGATGATCCGCAAGAATTTCAAACAGCTCTAAACAAATTATTTTATTGGGCACGGATGATGATGGAAAAGAACATTACACAACCCGAAACATCTTTGAGCTAGAAAATAATATTCAGGAGGTCGCAGAAAACCTCAACCAACATGTCTCACATCCTATTCATCCTAGTCTGATTAAAAATATTATTAATAACTATAAGCTCAATGACGAACAAGCTAATGCTATACAACATATTTTGCAGGGATCAGATATTTCAATCATCGTTGGACGCGCAGGCACGGGAAAAACGTATGCCTTGAAAGCAGCGAAAGAGGCTTTTACTAAAGTGGGTTATCATATTCAAGGCATTGCTCTTTCAGGTATTGCTGCTCAAGGATTACAAGAGGCATCTGGAATACCGAGTAGAACAATTGCATCATTCACATACGCACTGCGAAAAGAAACTTTGAAGCTCACAAAGGATGACATCATTATTCTGGATGAAGCCGGCATGACGGACACTTACGCTTTATCTGAAATCATTAATCATATCCATAAAGCACAAGCAAAATTGATACTCGTGGGTGATGAGGCGCAATTGCAACCCATAGGACCCGGTGCGCCTTTCCGAGCGTTATTAGAGCGTGTTGGATTTGCTGAGCTTCAGCAAATAATTCGACAAGAAGAACCCTGGCAACGTAAAGCAACCCATCATCTTGCTACAGGTAATATCAGAGAAGCGTTGAAATCTTATCAAGAACATCAGCATATTCATTATAATAAAACAGCAAACGATGCGATACACCGCCTCATTGATGATTGGCATCATCGATATAACCAAAAATATATTATATTGCAGCAAACACTTATTTTGGCACATAGAAATAGCGATGTAATGCAACTAAATGGAATCGCAAGGGCTAAACGAATTTTAGCGGGTGAAATTGATCAAGGCTTTTCTATTAAAAAAGGGGAACAAGAATTATGGTTAAGTGTGAATGATCGTTTGTTATTTCTAAAAAATGATCCTAAGTTAGGAGTTCGAAATGGTCAATTTGGAACTGTAAAAGCAATTGAATCTGATAATTTTGGTAAAGTGAAAAGCATTACTGTTGATCTTGATAACAACAAGGCTGTTACCTTTGATCCTGAGCACTACGGACATTTTAATCATGGCTATAGTGCTACCATCCATAAGACACAAGGGATTACCGTAGACCATAGCTTTATTTATGTTGCAGGTAATTATTGGGATCGCAACTTAATGTATGTTGCGGGAAGTCGTCATAAGAAAAAAATGGATTTATATATTGATCAAGAGAATCACTCCAATCTTGAATCACTCATCAAAGGACTAAACAAAGATGGGATGAAAGATAGCGTTCTTGATTACCCATTGAATTTTGCTAAACGACGAGGTATCGATATTGAAGGTCTATTTGCCCGAATTAAAGAACATGCTTTAGAAAAACTTAAAGTTACTAGAAAATATTTACATGAAAAATATCATCAGCTAATAGTGATAAAAGAAAAAATATCAGCACAACATCATAAACAGCCTGAAATAGTCAGTGACAAGCATAAAAGGCATCCTTATTTAAATAATGCATGCTCTACACAAGTTAATGAAGTTGATGACGTTAAGCGTACTCAAGAAAAGTTTCAGAAATTATTGAATGATCTTGATCAAGCAAAAACTCTAAAAAATCATTATGTAGTCTATCGACTAAAAAAAGACGTACAACTTGAAGTCAAAAATATTTACAAAAATAAAAAGATGCATCAAACCATTCAAACAAAAATGCCTGAATTTGCAAAAACGCTAGAACAGTACCATTCAAAGCAACTTGAGTACGACATGGATTAATAATCTGTGTGAATACTTTTTATTTGCATCAAGATAAATTGAAGTGAATTGTCCTCGAGTCTCCGCACATACGCAGAATTATTTTTCGATAATTTGCGTGTGACATGTACATCATGCTGGGCTAACCATGCAGGATAACACACTTGCCACTAAACCAAGGTCTACTGACAAGTAGAGGCTCGGGGATAGTTTAAATATAGTATATTTGGTTCGTTTTTCCAGCAAATTCATTTACTCAATGGGCAAAGAGTTGATAATCAATAATTTTATTTTTATGGGGTTTTTTAATATCTTATTTTAGAGAAAAATAATCCGGACGATGGGAAGCAGCCTTATCTCTCCTCATTTTTTGCTAATAACAGTAATACAATTTTAGCCATTTCTTTTTGCTCTTCTGTCATAAGAACAGCTATTTTTACAGAGGCATGACTTGCGTGAATAAATCCATCATGTTGAATCATTTTCATATTTTCAGCTTCGTCTATTGATATGCTAATATAGCTGAGATTTCGACATATGCGTGAACGAATTAAAGGCGATCGCTCCCCAATTGCACCTGTAAATACAACCAAATCAATTCCACCCATGACAGCAGAATAAGCTCCGATATATTTTTTAATCCAATAGAGACTTGCCTCTAATGAAAAATGCGCATCCGAATCTCCTCTTTCCTCCGCAGCAATTAGTGTGCGAACGTCTGCCGTTTTTCCACTGAATCCTAGAAGGCCACATTGGTTATTCAAAAATTCTTTTAATTCGCTTGAAGTAAGGCCTTGTTCGATGAGATATAAAATAGCTGCAGCATCAATGGTTCCAATGCGTGTTCCCATGGGGAGACCCTCAAGAGGAGTAAAACCCATGGAAGTATCAACGCTTTTTCCTGCTTTTATTGCAGTGATGCTTGCTCCACTTCCCAAATGGCAAATAATAATTCGTTCTGGAATGACGCTAAAAATCTCCTCAATCTTTATCATGATGGAAGCAAGTGAAATACCGTGATAACCAAAACGATAGATATCAAATTGTGATGCGAAGTTTTTTGGAAGACTGTATCGACGTGCATACTCAGGCATTTCAGCATGAAAAGCACTGTCTGAGATACCTATCAAGGGAATATTTTTGAAATGTATTTGTAATTGTTTTAACTCATCAAGTATAGGGGCAATATGAAGTGGAGCATATTGTTTCATATGCTCTAATCGTTTTATATATTCATCATTAATCAATTTATGGGCTGTAAAATAAGTCCCTGGAGCAACTATCCGAATACCGATCGCTGTAATTTCACTATTGTTAACAATAAGTTTTTTAGCGATTAAAGTCTCGCTAACTGTCTTTATGGCTGTCTCATAATCAGAAGGTGTTATCTGAGTTTTATTTTTGGAGTCTCCTATTTCTATGGTGAGCGAAATAGTGTCAGGATTCTTTTCAAAATAAAATTGTCCCAGCAATTTTTCATTAGAATAGAAAGCATATCTTTTCGAGGAACTGCCAATATTTATAATGAGGCTTTTTCTTGGTTCCATTGCCACTGCTCAATTTCATCCATATCAACACCGTATTTTCTAATATACGCTTGATGTTGTTCAAATTTATGATCATATTTTTGATTGAGTTGTTTTGCATCCTCATCTGAAATAACACCCGTCACAGCCATAAGATGAAAGACTTCTTTTGCAAGATGCCATCGACTGGTTCGGTTTCTCACTTGCATATCAAAAGGAGTGGTTGTCGAGCCATTTTCAACATAGCCGTGAATGTAAAACCGTTTGGTATCACCTAAACTAAAAAGCAATTGTTGCAAGACCGATGGATAGCCGTGAAAATTGAAAATGACAGGTTTGTCCTTCGTAAAAAATTGTTCGAATTGAGAGAAAGGCGTAATACAATCTGCATTACCAAATCCCAAGGCAGAGAGTTCAAGTATATTAACAAAACGAACTTTAATGGAGGGTTTTTCTTGTTTTACTACACTAATGGCAGCCAGAGCTTCTTTTGTTAAATAATCACCTACTGCTGCAATAACAATATCAGGATCAATGTCACTAGCAAAATCCCAGATCATTAGACCAAGATCAAGTTCCTTTTTCACTAACTCCGGTGTAAGCCAGCGAGGTTCAAGCGTTTTTCCAGCGACAATCACGTTGACTTTATTACGAGAGTGCAGGCATTTTTCTAACACATAAAGCATAGTATTGGCACAGGAAGGAAAATAAATGCGTGTAAAACAGCCATGCTTTTGGAGTAGATTTGAAATAAAGCCGGGATTTTGGTGAGAAAAACCATTATGTTCTTGCCGCCAACCTGATGAAGTCAAGATGTAGTTTAGAGAAGGGATGTCACCGCGCCAGAGAATTTGACTCGCAACTTGTAAAAATTTCAGGTATTGATCGGTCATGCTAGAGACTATCTGAATGAACGCTTCATAAGAAGCAAAAATAGCATGACGTCCTGTCAGGACATAGCCTTGCATTAATCCTTGCAGGGAATGTTCACTTAATATTTCCATCACCTGTCCATCGTGATGAATATCTTTATCCCAGGGTTTTATCGGCCAAGTAAATGAGCGCGTTGTTGATTGAAAAATAGCATCCAGTTTATTTGAATACGTTTCATCGGGAGAAAAAAATCGGAAATTTCGATTTGTTTCATTTAATTTAAAAACGTCATTTAAAAATAATCCTGCACGCAGCATACTGCTTGAACCGATTGTTCCTGGTTTTGTTGCATCTTCTGTGTATTTTTCTACATTGGGCAGTACCAAATTTTTTACAATTTTTCCTCCGAAGGTATGTTTACTTTCTCCCATTCTCAATCCTTTGGGTGGGATCAGCGCTTGAACTCCTTCATTGAATCCATTTTTCCTATCAAACAGTTCTGTAAATCGGTATGATCTTAACCATTTTTCAAGTGCGTGAAGCTCACTGAGATTTGTCTTCGCTTTTGTGACAATCACTTGATGAGAAAGACAATTGCCTTCAATTTTTTGACCATGAAGTTTTTTAATTCCTGTCCAGCCCTTTAATGTTTTCAAAATGATCATTGGGAACTTTGGTTTAATCACTTTATTTGCTGAGTGTTTTTGGATCTTACGAATGTTCTGATAGCATTGCTCAAGCACCACAAACATTTTTTCATAAATATGTTGGCCTTCCACAATGAAAGGTTCGTAGCCATAACCTCGAAAAAGCCCTCTCAATTCGGCGTTGCTCATCCTGCCAAAAATAGAAGGCGCTGAAATCTTATAGCCATTTAAATGAAGGATTGGCAGTACAGCGCCATTCGTTGCGGGGTCAATCAATTTATTAATATGCCAAGCGGTGGCAGTGGGTCCTGTTTCTGCTTCTCCATCGCCTATCACACAAGCAACAATCAGATCAGGATTATCAAGTGCTGCACCGTAAGCAGTAGAAAGGGCATACCCCAGTTCTCCTCCTTCTAAGATGACACCTGGGGCGCCTGGATTGCTGTGACTCGGAAATCCATAAGGCCAACTGAAATTTCTGATTAAGTAACCAAGGCCTTGCTCATCATGCGTTGCTTCTGGATAGAATTGTGTCAGTGTACCTTCAAGGTAAAGATTTGCTTGAAGCGCAGCAAACCCATGCCCGGGTCCTAATACAAAGAGAAAGGGTAGGTCATGTTTTTTGATTAAGTAGTTGAGGTTTGCATAAATAAAATTGATACCGGGACACGTCCCCCAATGGCCTAGAAGACGTGGTTTGATATCGTCATAGGTGAGTTTTCTTTCAAGTAAAAAATTATCAAGAAGATAAATTTGCGCTGCAGCGAGATAACTTGCAGCACGAACATACTGTTTGATTGATGCAATATCCTTATGCATAGATCCTTACATTCCAATCCATTTTTGTTTTTCAAAACAAAACAGACAATCCAAAAGTCAACGTATCTTCTGTAGTCGACTCTCCTTGTTTACGCTGAATACTTTTAAATGCCCCGTAGTCATCGTCATGTTCATATTCGACAAATATATTTAAGCCTGGCATGAGTCGATAATAAGGTCTAATAGTATAACGCATTTGATTTAAACCACTACCAAGCTCATCTTCAGCAACGGTCTTAGTTGCTGAAATACCACGGATGCCTGTTCGGATAAAAAAGTTATTGGTAATTTGTGTATCACGCTGTAGTTCAATATCGAATTTAATACTGCCTTCGTGACAATAAATCCTGACATTGGTATCAATAAAATATGGCATTAAGCCTTCAATACCGATACCGGGTTGCCAATAAGGTCCACCGGGTCGGTAGAAATAATTGACACCACCTTTAACGGCCCAAAACTGGCTAATCAGATGCCAATAAAAAATGTCGATATCAGCATTTTCCACCTTTCCTTCTTTAAGCTCAGCATCATCGGTATAGAGTTCAAGCTTGTTGTAATCACCACCATATAAGCCTTTAAACGTCACTTCCTGTACGTTATGGTAAGGATCTTCACCCACATCTAGTAAGCTTGCCATATAAAATCCTTGATGATGTCCTACTGGGTGATGAATGAGCGAGCGGTCAAGAGGCATGGTAATGTCTTCTCTGACAATGGGTCGATTGATATATTTTTCGAAGGAAGCATAATTCTCGGGTGGTATAGTTCCATGAGCCACTTCGATGATGGTCCCATATTGAAAAACCCTTGCCATACCCGCCATCATGTGGAAAAGATGATGGCAATGGAAAAACCATTGACCACTGGCATCGGCATCGATATCTGCCACTGCTGTCGCACCCGGTGGCACCTCAATGGTATGGAGTAAAGGATCATGAGCGCCATGATCATTACGCAAAATAAACCAGTGGCCATGAATGTGCATAGGATGGCGCATCATGGAATTGTTGCTAAATATAATGCGATAACGTTTTCCCGGTAGAATGCAGATAGGTTTTGCTCTGTATTCAGGCAAGCCATTAATAAACCAAATAAAACGATCCATATAACCAAATAATTCCATTTTTATAATGCCGTAGACAGGTTTGTTAGGATCGTTAGTCGCCACAGCGGCTGTTAAATCTTGATACTTTGTTCCCATCGTCATGGCTTTTGAGGAATTTGTAGGACATATCCTATCGCCAATGATGCTGGGTTCTGTTGGCATCTGCATATCCTCCATGTCATCTTGCATTGACATGTCATGATCCATCTTGCCTTTATTCTTTTTCATACCACCTGACATCCCATGTTGGGCATGAGATGTCATTTTTCCCGTCGTTCCGTTCGCAGAAGTATGTTTCATTCCTTCATGAGATGCTTTATCTGACTTAGGCATATTCATTTTTGAATGATCCATTTGAGACATATCCATGCTATGTTTCATCTTATTTGAAGCCGACGACTGCATAGAATGTTTAGAATGGCTTGCCTCTTTACTGTTGTTATGCATCATTGATTTCATATCCTGGTCAGTATGAGAGGGCATTGTCTGTTGTTCTCCAGCCATTTTTATCCAGGAATGATTTTTTATATCCATAGCCCCATGTTTCATGGACCCATTTCCCATCGAGCCATGATCCATGGACATCATCATATTCATCATCATCTCCCGAGTGACAGGCAACGGTTCAGGAAAAGGGACGACTTGGTTGTAAAGGATAGGTTGCAGGGGATCAGTCACTAAAGCGCCATATGCTTTGCCAAGTGTATCAATCGATTCTGCATAAATAATATAAGGCATATGTTTTTGGATCTTGACTAACACATCATAAGTTTCACCAGGCGCGATGGTGAAATTGTTAATGGTATAAGGCTTCACGTCATTACCTTGTACATGCACCATTTGCATATTTGCGCAATGCATTTTTACACGATAAATGGTACTCCCTGCTGCGCCAATAAAACGTAAACGAACCATATCACCGACTCTTACCGGCGCTGTCCAGGGACAGTTTTTGGTTTCACCATTCAATAAATAGCTATCATACGCAACATCGCTTATGTCATAGATACTCATGCGCATTTGCTGCATCATTTTATAATCAGCAAGTAATTTTTTGCGCTCCTTAGGACATGCCTTTCCATAATCATGAAGAAATTTTGTAAGAGAGGGTTGCAAAGGAAATCGGGGAGAAAAATAATCCCCATCTTTTTTAAGCTTAAGAAAAATGTTATGGCCACCCATGTCGCTCCAATCAGACAAAACAACCACATAATCTTTTGTGTATTGGTAATGTGGAGTCGCCGGGGGATCAATGACAAATGCACCATAGAGACCATCTTGTTCTTGTGCCTCTGCATGAGCATGGTACCAGTAAGTTCCTCTTTGATAGAGCTTGAAGCGGTATTGAAAAACACACCCAGGCGGAATGGCTTTCTGATTGACACCTTCTACGCCATCCATTTGCCAAGGAATCAGTATGCCATGCCAATGAATTGAGGTACCTTTATCGAGATGATTGTAAACATTAAGGGTAACATAATCCCCTTCTTTAAAATGCAATGTGGGTGCTGGAATTTGATCATTGACAGCAACGGCTTTGGTAGGACATCCAGTAAAATTAACGGTCTTATAACCAACGTGCAAATCGACAACTCGATTCTCAGCTTGAATGTCAGATAAAGATAAAAAACCTAGGATAAAAATAACTATGCTTTTCGCGCACCAAAACTGAAATTTTTGCTCCTTTTTCATGAGAATTCCATTTCATAATCACTAAATCACCTCAGTTTATCCTCAATTTTTAATGCATCAAAGACTTTTAGATAGAAAATAAGAGGCCATTCTATTCCTACGAGAGTAAGTAGCGCTACAATCAACTCCACTAATACCGTTAAGCATGATACTATTTCTTCTCACACCGCCATGATTAATCATCGTAATTGGGCATTACCCACTGCAGCGGCTATTTTTCTTTTGGCTTGTTGGTCAGTTTGGCGTTATATCAAGAATGAACGAATTTCGTTGATGTTTATTATTGCTTTGCTTGTTGTAGAGGGATTATTGTTATCCACTGCTTGGCGAGGTAGAGAACTAGTTTACCGCCACGGATTAGGTGTCATGTCATTACCACAATCAGCAAAAGAATTAGAACATCATCATCCTGATCAGATGCCAAATTATTGAGGAATGAATAAGGGATAGAGAATGATATGGCACACGGAATCACATAGTGCGATAGCTATTCATTTAAAAACCGATTTGCAGCTAGGTTTATCTTCATTAGAAGCTTCTGCTCGTCTCCAAGCTGGAGGTGTCAATGAATTAACACAAGAAAAGCACATAGGACCACTCAAAATTTTTATACGACAATTTAATAGCGTTGTGATTTGGGTGTTGTTAAGTGCCACTTTAGTTTCATCTCTACTGAGAGAATACATTAATGCTATTGCTATTCTGGCTATCGTTATTTTGAATGCCATCATCGGTTTTATGCTTGAATATCGCGCTGATCGTGCCATAACAGCATTGAAAGGCATGACCACTCCCCAAGCCAAAGTCATAAGGGACGATCACCGCCAACTGATTCCTGCATCTCAGATTGTTCCAGGAGATATCTTGTGTTTAGAAAGCGGGGATGTAGTGGCTGCTGATGCACGCCTTTTTAAAATAGCTTCATTAAAAATAAATGAAGCGTCTCTGACTGGAGAATCACTTCCTGTAGAAAAAAACATTGCATTGTGCTTGAAAGAAACCCCTTTGGCTGATCAATTGAACATGGTCTTTATGGGAACAGCGGTGGTCAACGGTACCGGACACGCAATGGTTGTAGCAACAGGCATGCAAACGGAAATGGGTCATATTGCAACTATGCTGCAAAAAGCAAGCAGTGATGAAACCCCATTACAAAAACGTTTGAATCAAGTGGCTTATCGTTTGTTATGGGCTTGTTTCGCCATTATCTTATTGATTTTTGGATTGGGATTATGGCAATCCCTGCCTTTTTTTAGTTTATTTACAAGTGCAGTGGGTTTAGCAGTAGCGGCAATTCCTGAAGGGCTGCCTGCTGTTGTTACTGTTGCGTTAGCTATGGGTGTTCAACGCATGGCGCGGCGCTCTGTTTTAGTGCGGCATATGTCTGCCGTAGAGACTTTAGGATGTTTACAGGTGATCTGTACAGACAAAACTGGAACTTTAACCATAGGTGAGATGACGGCTCGAAAATTAATAGCTGGCGGGATTATTCACACCATTCTTGGTGAAGGTTATGACATAGCAGGCAATTATTTACATGATTCTCGAGAAATTAATGCCAATCAAAATGCCGTGTTGCAACAAGTATTACGTGCAGCAGTTGCCTGTAATGAGGCTGAGCTTGATGAGGCTCATTCTTCTATCTTCGGCGATCCAACTGAAATTGCATTGTTAGTTGCCGCGGCAAAAGCTGGCATTTGGAAAAAAGAGATAGAACAGGAAATGCCTCGAGTCGCAGAATTGCCATTTGATTCAGAAAGAAAACGTATGTCTGTTATTCGGCGAAAAGAAGATGCCTATAAACTTTTTATAAAAGGTGCGCCAGAGGCTGTGCTAAAACGTTGTTCTAAGATCCTATTGCCGGAAGGCATTGAGCAAATATCGAAGGCTAGCCATATCCAAATACAACAATCGTGTGAATGGATGGCAGCTGACGGGTTGCGGATATTAGCCATTGCGGAGCGTCTACTGCCTGAAGGGATTGATTATTCACAGGTAGATGATTCCATTGAAGTTAATCTCACTTTGTTAGGTATAGTTGGCATGCAAGACCCGCCTCATCCAGAGGCTAAAAGAGCAGTACAACAATGCAAGACAGCAGGAATTAAAGCTGTCATGATCACGGGTGATCATCCGGCTACTGCCCAAGCTATTGCCCAAGAATTAGGGATTTTCTCACCTGGCGATAAAATTGTGACGGGTTCTGAGATTGAAAAAATGACCTCTAAAGACTTGGCGAATATTGTTAACGATATCACTGTATACGCCCGAGTTTCGCCAGAACATAAAATAAAAATAGTCGAAGCCTGGAAACAACGAGAAACCATTGTTGCCATGACAGGGGATGGTGTAAACGATGCTCCTGCTCTGAAAGCTGCCGCTGTTGGTATTGCGATGGGAAAAACCGCTACCGACGTCACAAAAGAAGCGGCTGATATTATTGTGACCGACAACAATTTTATGTCTATCGTAGCGGGTGTCGAAGAGGGCAGGACGATCTATAACAATATTTCAAAAACGTTATCTTATCTGCTCGCTGGAAACGCGGGTGAATTAATTGTCATGTTCATAGCCATATTGGTTGGTTGGCCTTTGCCACTTTTAGTCATTCAGTTATTGTGGATAAATTTAATCACTGATGGGCTACCCGCGATTGCATTGGCGACCGATGCGTCAGAACCCGACATTCTTAAACGTGCTCCTCGACCTACAAAAAAACCATTTATGGATAAAGCTTTCTTTCAGCGGGTCATTTTTATTGGCTGCCTTACTTCATTAGTGACATTGGGGACTTTTGCCTACTATTACCTTGGTTATCATGACTTAACTCAAGCAAGAGACTCCGCCTTTTCAGTATTGGTCACGGCTGAGCTATTGCGTGCTTTTGGTGCACGTAGCCATGAAAAAACAATTTGGCAAGTCAATATTTTTTCAAATTTGCGTTTATTTTTTATTGTAAGCGTTAGCTTCTTTCTTCAAGTTAGTATTCATCATGTCAGTATTTTGCAAAAGGTATTTGGTATTAAGCCAGTATCATTGCTAGAGTGTATCAGTTGGGTAGTGTTGGGCATGATCCCATTAGCTATAATGGAACTCCATAAAGGGATAAGGAATAGGAGAACATGAGGGGATACAAGTCTTTTATATTTACTCTAATCTCTTTGTTTTTTATCCCTGCCTTAATTTATGCAAGACCAGCATGTAAAGATCCTAATTTAGCATTATTAATTCAAAAAGCACTCCAATGCAATCCCCAAATTCAGGCAGCTCGACATCGATGGTTGGCTTCTCGCAGTGCCATTCCACAAGCAAGCTCGTTACCTGATCCTATGATTGAATACGAATACCGTAATGTTCCTGTAGATCCCGAAATGGAGGAGATTCCAGTTAAGGAGAGTATGTATGGTGTTCGTCAAGAAATTCCGTTTCCAGGAAAATTAGTGGTTCGCAGAAAAATAGCTCGTTTGCAATCAGAAAAAATGTGCTTTGAATATCATGCAAGCTGTCGGATGGTGATCTCTCAATTAAAAAAAATGTATTATTCCCTTTATTTTGCTAATAAATCGGTTGAAATTTTACAAAAAAATAAAGATATATTAGTGCAAATGGAAAAAGTGGTAAGAGCAAATTATGTAGTCGGTAAAGTACCGCAACAAGATATTTTCCGTTCTCAAGTGGAAATTTCACGCAATCAAATGAGAATAATAATTTTATGCCAAGAGAAAGCGACCTTGGCAGCTGAGATCAACAAACTGTTAAATTGTCCTTTAGAGACACCTGTTCGAGTATCCTGCATACTGGCTATTACCCCTATATGCGATTTATGTCAGCTTTATCACCAAATGGAACATTGTTCTCCGCAATTTCATGGTCAGCTAGCACAAGTTGAAAAAAATAGAAAAGCAATTCAATTAAGCCAATTAGATTATTTACCTGATTTTGAAATTGGTGCCTATCGCATTAAAGATCACGCCATGGATACTGAAGGTTCTCGAGTGATGCTAGGCGCTACGGTGCCTCTTTATTTTGCTACCAAACAAAACTATGCGGTTCGGCAAGCTTCCTTTGAATACGCCGCAGGAGTAGATGATTTATTTACTACGCGGCAAAATCTTTTATTTCAAATTAAAAATAGCGTATTGCAAGCAGAACGTAATTTAGATCTCATTCACCTATTACAGACTACTATAATCCCTCAAGGGAGATTAACTTGGTCATCAGCGCAAGCAAGTTATGGTGTGGGAAAAGTAGATTTTTTTACTGTGTTAAATAGTTTATTAACACTTCAAGAGAATGAAATAGAATTGCATCGAGAAATAACTGAACATGAAAAAGCGGTTGCTCAAATAGAGGAAGTGACAGGGATGTGCTATGAATTTGAATAAAATTATTCAATACTTGTTTCTTGTAATAGGCTATTTTTTTTTAAGTTCGGTTACTTATGCTGAGCACGTTCATACACCTCAGGCTGAATCCACTAAGGAACCTGTCCCCTCTCCAATGGGAAAGGTTGGGCCTAGTAATGTTATTACTATTAGTCCTAAACGTTTACAGTCAATTGGAGTCACCTATGAAAAGGTACAATCCCATAAAATAGATAAAATTATCCGCACGGTGGGCCGTGTTGAAGCTGACGAACGATTGCTAGCAAACATTCATGTTAAATTTGAAGGTTGGATTGATAAGTTATTTGTTAACTATACAGGTGAAAAAGTAAAAAAAGGGCAGCCGCTTTTTTCAGTATACAGTCCTGAGTTAGTCGCGACACAACAGGAGTTTTTATTGGCACTGCGTGCTCGGAGTGTGTTAGGAGCGCAAAGTGCAGAAGATGCTGCTTATCAGCGTCTACGTTTTTGGGATGTCCCCTCACAAGAAATTCAAAGATTAACGAGAACTGGAAAGGCTTCTAAAACAATTACGATTTATTCTCCGATATCAGGAACGGTTCTTGAAAAAACAGCATTACAAGGGATGCGAATTGTACCTGACAATAAATTATATACGATTGCTGATTTATCTCATTTATGGATTCTTGCCGACATCTATGAATACGAGCTTCCCTTTATTCGTAAAGGTCAGGAGGCGCAAATTACATTAACTTATCTCCCACAAAAAATATTCAAAGCTAAAATCATATTTATTGATCCAGTTGTTAATATGCAAACCCGGACTGTAAGAGTTCGATTCGAGACTGAAAATAGAGATAATCAGTTAAAACCGGGTATGTATTCCAATGTGGAATTAAAAATACCATTAGGCAATCGATTAGTGGTGCCAAAAGATGCAATTATAATCACTGGCGAGCGTGCCATTGTCTTTATTTATCATGGTAATGGCAAACTTGAATGGCGTACTGTTAAACTCGGTGTGCGATCCGGTGACAACATAGAAATACTGCAAGGAATTAAAGTTGGGGAGGTCATTATCACCTCAGCTAATTTCTTAATTGATTCTGAAAGCCAATTAAAAGCAGCGATGGGCGGTATGCAACATTAAAGGCAGATGCTATGGTTGAAAATATAATTGATTTTTGTGCCCGCAACCGGTTCGTTGTTTTTTTATTTGTTATTGGCCTCTCACTAATGGGTTGGTGGGCATTACAAAATACCCGTATGGATGCCTTACCTGATATTTCTGATACACAAGTTATTGTCTATTCAACTTGGATGGGTCGATCACCTGATTTGATTGAAGATCAAATTACCTATCCCATCGTCACTGCTCTACTTTCGACTCCTAAAGTCGTCGCTGTTCGGGGTTTCTCAGATTTTGGCTTTTCCTATGTTTATGTCATTTTTAAAGAGGGAACCGATATTTATTGGGCACGTAGTCGAGTGCTTGAATACTTAAATCAACTTTCTGGCCGATTACCGGAAGGGGTAACTCCCCAGCTGGGCCCTGATGCAACATCCGTTGGTTGGATCTTTCAATATGCCTTAGTCGACGAAACTGGAAAAAACAACTTAGCCCAGATGCGTACGTTTCAAGATTGGTATTTACGCTATTGGCTGAGAAGTGTTGAAGGGGTTTCTGAAGTGGCAGGAATTGGTGGTTTTGTTAAACAATACCAAGTGCAACTTGATCCTGTAAAAGTGCTTGCTTATAAACTCTCTATTCCAGATATCATCGAAAAAATCCAAATGAGTAATAATGATGTGGGCGGTCGCGTTGTCGAATATTCTGGCATAGAATACATGATCCGAGGCAGAGGCTATGTTAAAAACACGAATGATTTAGAAAATATTGCGATTGGCAACAACGCCGATGGAACACCTATTTTATTAAGAGATGTCGCAGTCGTGCAGTTAGGGGCTGATATGCGTCGAGGGGTGGTTGATTTAAACGGCAAAGGTGAAACCGTCGGTGGAATAGTTGTAATGCGATTTGGCGAAGACGTGTTAAAAGTACTTGATCGAGTTAAAGCTAAATTCAAAGAAATGGCATCCTCAATACCAGAAGGCATTAAAATTGTCCCCGTTTATGATCGTAGCCACTTAATTAGCCAGTCAATTAGCACTGCTACTTTTAATTTATTAGAAGAATTGGCGGTTGTGGGCCTACTCATCATTATTTTCTTATGGCATCTTCGTTCAGCCTTAATCCCTATTATCACCTTACCCATTGCCATATTAATTGCTTTTATTCCTATCTATTTTTTGAATATAGGACTCAATATCATGTCGATTGGAGGCATTATTGTGGCAGTGGGGGATATGGTCGATGCAGCGATCATTATGGTCGATAATGCACATAAACGCATAGCCGATTGGGAGTTGGCAGGTAGTATTGGTAGCAGAACTGAAGTGTTGATTAATTCGGCTAAAGAAGTGGGGCCTGCGATTTTTGCTTCATTAGTGGTGATTGCGATTTCCTTTATGCCCGTTTTCACTCTAGAAGCGCAAGAAGGTCGTTTATTTTCACCTTTGGCTTATACAAAAAATTTGGCTATTTTTATGAGCGCACTATTAGCCATTACATTAATACCTGCTTTACTTCCCATGTTGATAAAAGGCCGAATTCTTTCTGAACGAAAGCATCCTATTACACTCTGGCTGCAAGCAATGTATTCTCCTTTTTTAAAGCTTGCACTCACTTACCGATACATCGTGCTCATTATAGCTGTGTTGCTTTCGCTTAGTACCATACCTATTTATAGAATGTTAGGCACAGAATTCATGCCCCCGCTTTATGAAGGTACTATTTTATATATGCCGACCACTTTGCCCGGTATCTCTGTTACACAGGCCACTGATCTACTGCAAAAAATGGATCAAAAATTAAAATCGTTTCCTGAAGTAGCGCATGTTTATGGAAAAGTGGGTCGAGCAGATACGTCTACAGATCCCTCACCATTTAGCATGATGGAAATTACGGTTGAGCTAAAAGATAAAAAATATTGGCGTGAAGGGGTCACCTATGAAAGTTTAATCAATGAAATGGATCGTACATTGCAATTTCCAGGCGTGAGTAATGCTTGGACGATGCCGATCAAAGCGCGTAATGATATGTTAACAACCGGTATCCGTACGCCAGTGGGTATTAAAATCTTTGGACCTGATCTCAAAGAAATTGAAAAAATAGGTGTGGAAATTGAAATGCTCACAAAAAAAATACAGGGTACTCGCACTACCTATGCAGAGCGAGTAGCGGGTGGATATTTTCTGGACTTTGAAATCAATCGGCCACAAATTGCACGTTATGGTTTAACCATTATGGATATCAATAAGATTATCGAATCCGCAATCGGAGGTGAGAACATTGCTACTACCATTGAAGGTCGAGAACGTTACCCCATTAATGTTCGTTATTTGCGTGAATTACGCGATGATCCAGAGAAATTAAAGCGAATTTTAGTAAGTACTCCCAGCGGCGCACAAATACCGCTTGCTCAATTAGTGAATATAACCTTCAAAACGGGTCCCGCTTTGATACGTGATGAAAATGGCATGTTAGCAGGTTATGTGTTTGTTGATATCAGTGGACGAGATGTAGGTGGCTATGTCGAGGAATTAAAAAAGGCGGTTAAAGCCAATGTTAAAATCCCTGCTGGCTATTCCATTGCTTGGTCGGGGCAATATGAATTTATGCAACGTGTTTATGCACGTCTAAAGATTTTTGTGCCTCTTACTCTAGGTATTATTTTTGTTTTATTTTATTTTACCTTCCGCTCAGTCACAGAAACTTTAATGGTCATGCTCGGAGTGCCGTTTTCATTGGTCGGTGGATTTCTTTTGTTGTATATATTGGGTTATAACATGAGCGTCGCCGTTTGGGTGGGCTTTATTGCCTTAGCGGGTGTCGCTGCTGAAACCAGTGCAGTGATGATTGCCTATTTGGATACGCAGTACAAAGAACAACAAGAAAAGGGTTTATTACGATCTTTTGAAGACTTATTTAAGTTGGTACATCAAACAGCCGTGTCACGTATTCGGCCCATGGTCATGGCAGGCCTTGCAAATATCCTAGGCCTGCTACCCGTCATGTGGGCAACAGGTATTGGCGCTGATGTCATGAAGCGTCTTGCCGCTCCCATGGTAGGAGGAGTTTTCTCAGCGCTATTACTTACACTCATAGTTATTCCAGTTTTATATTTACTTTGGAAGCAATATTCCATACCTAGTCTGAAATTCAATTAACTATAAAAATTCTCCTCTCAATTTTATGACTGATTGAGCAATGTCCTCGCTCAAGTCAATTTCGTTTGATGCATGCTGGACGGTATTACACGTAATTATTTTTTCCACACCCGCATTTAATAGATCTTGATAGGCATTACCCGAAAAAATGGCATGAATACCCATACAAACAGGTAGTTTCATCTTTGCATTCTTAAGGTGTTTTACAGTCTCAATCATAGTTCGTGCTGTCGAAATAATGTCGTCAACCAAAACAGGTGTATGATTTTTATATTGCTCCATATGTGGAATAGAGATTTCAACTTCGTTATCATCCCTTCTTATTTTTTCTAACACAGTGAATGGCGCCCCTGCTTTATTTGCCACCTTCATCACCCATTGTTCACTTTCCTTATCAGGACCAACGACAATAGGGTCAGAAACATTTTCCTTAATCCATGTTGATAATTTATCAGCAGCATGTAATACCTCTGTGGACATCGTGTAGATTTCATGGAGTGATCGGCGTCGATGTAGATGAGGATCCACCGTTATTAACCAATCAAAATAATGAGACAAAAGAGCTGCAAAGTATTTGGAAGTGATTCCTTCTCCTGGGTGAAATTGTTTATCTTGTCGCATGTAAGGAAGATAAGGCGCAATCAGTCCAACGTGTTTCGCACCTAAATATTTTACTGTCTCGGCGATAAATAATAAGGGTAATAATTTTTTATTGGGTCTATCTAAACTAGCCAAAAGAATCACATCACAATCTTTGACATTGGATTCAATTTTGATATAGGTTTCTTCATCTGGAAATTGACGCAGCATCACGTTTCCGATTTCACAATCCGCAATACTTTTGAGACTATTCGCAATCTTCTCATCAACAAATAAATTGAAAACAATTTGTTTCATTTAAACGGGTTCCAGTTGAATAATCTCATTTTCTTCTCGAAAAAAAGTCAGCGCATAGTCAAGCTCTGCTTTTGTTTCTGAATGCAAAGTAAATAAGGGCTGATTCCTATTAATGATTTCATCGACTTTAACATGCAGCTCTACACCTGCTGCTTTTGATTTTGGAGCACCTGCTAACTTGGCGATACGTGCAATACGTCGATTATCAATGGCATTGACTTTACCTGCTTTATTGGAAGAAATGACATGCGTATAGGCGGCTTTCGGTGGTTCGAACATCCCGCCTTGTGCTAAACAAATGGCTTGAAACTTTTGCCAAGCCTTTCCTGAGTCCAATAGAGTTTGTGCGATTTGCTGACCTTGTCCTTTTTCTACTTTAGGTGAGAATTCAAGCACCGCTCCCGCAAGAGTTAAGGCGCACTCCCGCAAATCTTTAGGTGCATTTTTTTCACCATTCAAAACAGCGAGTACATCTTTTGCTTCTAAGGCAGGACCTATCCCTCTTCCCACCGGTTGTGATCCATCAGTAAAAATCGCACGAATAGTTATACCCAGCGTTTTGCCAATGAGTTCCAGATAGTTTTTTAATAATTCAGCGGTCTTGAGCGTTCTTACTTTTGCTGTAGGGCCAATTGGGATATCAATAACAGCATGGGTGGAGCCTGCAGCAATTTTTTTGGATAAAACAGAAGCAATTAATTGACCTTCGCTATCTAAATCAATCGCCCGTTCCACCCGAATTAAAATATCATCGGCTGGACTCAATGAAACGGCCCCACCCCAAACAATACAGCCATTTTCTTTTTCAACGACTTTTCCCATCAAGGACAAGTCAAGATTGACTGGTGCCAACACCTCCATGGTGTCTGCTGTACCTGCAGGTGACGTAATGGCGCGTGAAGATGTTTTGGGTATGGTTAGCCCAAAAGCAGCAACAATCGGAACAACAATTAATGTCGTTCGATTGCCAGGAAGTCCACCGATGCAATGTTTATCTACAATACATTCGGATGGCCATTGTAGACGATCGCCAACTTTAACCATCGTCTTAGTCAACTCAATAATTTCTGATTGACTGAGCCGACCTCCGGCACAAGCCGTTAAAAAAGAGGCAATTTGAATATCAGATAATCGCCCTTCAATCACATCTTTAATAATGATATCCAGTGATTCTCCATCGAGTGAATGGCCATAAATTTTGGTATGAATAAAACTTAAAGAACGTAATGGTGTAGGATGTGATAGAAAAACTTCATCACCCTCTTTAGCCTGTAAATATTCCCATGCATAGTTTGATAAACTCGCTTCATCGAGCGTAAGAAGATTCGAATCGATGGTGTTGAGCGTCGCTAAAATAGAGCGGCCACCCAGTTTAACATGGATTCGGGTTTGTACTTCAAAACCCTCTGACCGACAGACATGACAATCTTCTCGCATGTAAATGACTGCTTCCTTGTAAGTACCAACACCGAGTCGCTTTAGTGTGAGCGGATGCGGTTGGTCACTCATGTCAATTCTTCCGTTGCTAAATACTGAGGCACTTCACATGTGAAGCCCAAGGCTTCTTCAATTTTTGTTTTTAATGCAAGTGCCGCTTTGGGTTCACCGTGAGTAATAAACACTTTTCGAGGAGGCTTGGTAAATTTTGACAGCCAGTCTAAAATGTCTTGATAATCGGCATGTGCAGAAAGATTACTTAACGACTCAACATGTGCGCGCACCGGTATCATTTGTCCGTGAATCTTAATTTCCTTTTCGCCATTAGCGATTCTCGCACCCCGTGTTCCACCAGCTTGATAGCCTGTCAATATAATCGTGCTGAGGGGATCTTGCAAAAATACTTTTAAATGATGCAAGATTCTTCCACCCGTTGCCATGCCGCTGGCTGAAATAATAATGATGGGCATACGATAGGTGTCGAGTTTTTTAGATTCATCAGGCGTATTGACATATTCTGCGACATCACATAACTGCATGCATTGCTGCTCTGTCAATCGATGTTCATTTTTGTATTTACAAAGAATATCAGTCACATTGGTCGCCATGGGACTATCTAAAAATACCGGCAAATCAGGGATGGTGCCTGCACTTTTCAATTGAGAAATGTAAAAAAGTAAGCTTTGTGCACGACCTACGGCAAAAGCAGGAATAATTACTGACCCGCCTCGCTTTGCGGTTTGATTAATCAATTCACCCAATTGTTTTTGAGGGTTTTGAGTGGCATGAAGTCGATCACCATAGGTTGATTCGATGACCAGATAATCAGTAGACTGAATTTTACTGCGTTCACGCATCACCGGGTCAGCAGAACGCCCGATATCGCCGGTAAAGAGTATCGACGTATTCTCTTTTTTAAACTCGATAAATGATGAACCCAAAATATGCCCAGCACGAAAGAAACGAAAACTTAACTGTTCAAAAAGAGGGTATTGAGTATCATAATCAACCGTGTGAAATTGTTTCAATACGTTTAATCCATCTTCCTTGGTATAAAGCGGCAACGCAGGTTTATGTTTTGAGTAACCATATTTATTCGCTAACCTCGCCTCTTCTTCTTGAAGATAGCCACTGTCTGGCAAAAGAATAGAACATAAATCTTTCGTGGCAGGTGTGGAATAAATGGGGCCGGCATAGCCTTTTTTTACAAGTAAAGGCAAATAGCCGGTGTGATCAATATGGGCATGCGTGAGCACCACAGCATCAATGTTACATGGATCAACAGGAAATTTCTCCCAGTTACGTAATCGAAGTTCCTTATAGCCTTGAAAAAGGCCGCAGTCGATCAAAACCTCTTTTGAACCGACTGAAAGTAAATACCGAGACCCGGTTACTGTGCCGGTAGCACCTAAAAAGGTCAGTTGCATCGTTTTATCCTTCCTTAGAATTCTCATTCTCTTAATCAATGAGTTTTTGCTTCACGGTGCACTATATAAATTCCACTCGATAAAATGATCACCGCACCCACACCGGACCAAATATCCATTATCTCTCCAAAGAAAATATACGCTAATAATAATGTAGCTAACAATCGACTAAAATCAAAAGGTAATAAGAGTGTCAAATCGGCAAATCGATAGGCTTGAAAAATAGCAAAGAAATTAAACAGAAAAACAAGCCCCAAAATAACCAATGAAATCCACTGGCTTGCTGTGGGTAAATTGCCAGGATAAAGCCGCCATGGGCATCGATGCTATTGACATGAATAATGAGATATAAAAAGTTTGCGTACTCAACAACTCAACACGAGTCTGTATTTTCGTGATGATATCAACAACTGCCCCTAATGCGGATGCTAAGATCCCCACTACAACCCCTAATTTCACGATCTCGAGACCAGGGCGAATAATAATGACAACGCCTAAGAAACCCACAATCAAAGCAACAATACGACGCAAATCCAAAGGTTCATGAAGAATAAAAACAGCCGCAATAGCAGCAAAGAGCGGCCAAGTATAATTTATTGCTGTTGCCTCTGTCAGCGGAATCATCTTCAGCGTATAGAACCATAGTATTAACGCTAAGGTACCGAGCAGTGCACGAAAAATATACAACCAAGCTGTTTTTATACGCAGCCACTTCCCCTTTGTATAAATAGCCCATCCCAGCATACAGAAAAAAGAGGCTAATGTGCTTAAGAAAAATATTTCAAATACAGGCAATCCTCCTTCAGTACACAATCGCACCATCACTGACATAACGGAGAAATTGACACAATGAAGAAGCATCCAAAAAATGCCTTTGATGGGATTGGGTGACAATTAGGTATCCTTACATTTTAGCCAAAAAAAGTGCTCATAAAGACTCGACCATAACATCCCAAAGGTAAAAGCAAATAACAATTCTTCTATTGGAATCCCTAGGGTTAAAATGCCACTCAATGCGCTTAGATTCCAAGCTTCTTTCACGAAATCCGGAAAAATAAAAATAAGAACCCAAAAAAATATCGAATACAAAAATAAAAACAACAATCCACCCACCCAAATCTTTTTCTTTAAATCGGGTCGACAATACCCTGCAGCCAGTGAGCCAACAAATAGCGCAATCGATGCTGAATAAATATTATTCCAAGATGTCAGTACTGCTAATAAAGCAAAAATAATCGCAGGTAGCATTAAAATAAACCCATGCCATCGGTGTCTCTTCCTCGACATTTCTTTTTTTGAAACAGATTGAAGTTGCACTTTGAAGATGGATTGGTAAATCACTGCGGCAATTCCACCAATCGCAAATGAAAAGATAAGACTTTCAATGTCAAAACCCGTTCGCATAGCAAGATTAAATAAGGAAGGTGGATGCCAATAGCTAGGAACAAAAAGAGGCTCTGTTAAACCTAGTGGCAGAGTGAACAAACTGACGATGAGCATCTCCTTTCTAAATTCTTTTCGCCATACAAACAAAATGCACCAAAGTAATAAATAAAATAAGGCTCCGACTATCCAGGCATGCTGCGTCATAAACATCATGCGTTTATTCCCTGACTAAAATTCATTTCCCCACTCTTTATTTAACCGTGAAACAGATGATATACCATGGCAATGGCCGCAACGATTATAATGATATAGGCAAATGTTTTTGCAAGATTGTTTATAATTCCTTTGCCCTTAAACCAGATGAGCAAACCAATACCCAATACCAAGACAATTAACTCAAACATAAAATGAGATAAAAACATGATGAAAAACACCTCGATGTTAAAAGAGAAAAACTTAATATCAAAATTGCAAGGTTTATTCACCGACAGACTATAGCATATCTAACATAAGCTCTTCTGATACATGGCGTATCACGACTTAGTTAGCTATGATAAAAAACGAGAATAACATCTCCGATCGGGCAGTTACGTTACTTTCAGCGATTCATCATTTGAGGAGCCATCCTGTTCGTTTTCACTCATTCCTGATCGATTTTCCATCTGACCCCAGGGTGTACCGAAATAGCCATCTTCCCAATATTTAAAGGCATAATATAAGGGACACAACATGCCAACGACTGCCAGAATTGCAATGATATAGCCAAACGTTTTTGCAAGATTGTTATTAGCAGTTTTGGACCAAATGAGCATACTGATACCGATCGCTAGTGCGATGACCTCCAGCGCAAAAGCGGTATGTGATAAAAACATCATAAAAATAAACTATAGTAGTAATACCTATTTTTAGAGGAGTTAACTCCATGTTAGATCCGTTTTCATTTCATGTAGCAACTGCACTCATATTCATCGCATTTGGTCTTGGAATAGCATTTATTGCATGGTCATTTCGAAACCAAGGTGAAGGAGTGAAGCTTGTAAGAGTTACAGGGTATATTATCGCTATCTTGGCGGTATTAGGGTATCTGTGCACGCTTTATTATGGAGTTAAATATTGGAGCGAAGGGTACTACAAAACACCGACGGCTTACTACTCCACTCAGCTGAGACACGGTGACAAGTAAACAGTAATTAATCTCAAAAAAACCGAGGAAGGGTAAGATCCTCCTTGTTAAATTGAACCCCCCCCATATTGAGCTATGAATATTTTTACTTATTGACTATAGCATACCTAACATAAGCTCTTCTGATACATGGCGTATCATGACTTAGTTAGCTATGATAAAAAATACGAATAACATCATCATGGATAAATGTCGAAAGGAATCGTTATGCCCATCGACCCAGTGTGTGGAATGCAAGTTAGCGAAGAATCAGCTTCAGGCAATGTCGTTCATAATGGACAACGCTATTATTTTTGTTCTACAAAGTGCCTCAATAAATTTCAAGAAAATCCAACGAAATTTGCCGAAACACCCGAATCACATGACCACATGTCTGATTTGAGTGTTCATAAACATACACTGCAGAAAGTACCTGAGGAGCCGAAATCGAACCATGAAATGGCAAAAGATCCCATTTGTGGAATGGTGGTCGAAAAGTCCACTGCCCTTCAGTCCGAGCGTGCAGGAAGGAATTATTATTTCTGCAGTGTCAATTGCCTACACACTTTCGAATCACCCGAAGCAGAGATGAAATCAATGAAAAGGCGGGTCGCGATCGCACTGACTGGTGTACTTGCACTCGCCATCCTACGCGCCGGTGCTTTTTTGACATTGGCAGCAGGTGCCACTATTGTCACCTGGGCACCCATCCCGGCGCTGCCTTGGTTCACGTGGGGCATGTGGCTATTCATTTTAGTTACACCCGTGCAATTCATCGGCGGCTGGAGCTTTTATAAGGGTTCATGGGATGCGATCCGAACACGCCGCATCAATATGGATTTTTTGATAGCACTGGGTACCTCTGTAGCCTATTTCTATAGCGTCGCTGTGTTATTCTTTCCTGATGTGCTGCCAATCAAAGTTAACGAACGCGATGTCTACTTTGAGGTGTCAGCGGTCATCATCGCCTTCGTGCTGCTCGGGAAGTACATGGAGGAAATCATTAAGAAGCGTTCTTCTGCTGCAGTGCGCAAATTATTAGATCTAAAGCCGGCTATCGCCCATGTCATGCGTGAAAGACAAGAAATGGAAATTCCTGCAGAAACCATCATGGTGGATGAAGTTGTGATCGTACGTCCCGGCGAAAAGATCCCGACCGATGGCACCGTGTTTGAGGGAACATCTTCTGTTGACGAATCAATGCTGACTGGGGAATCCATGCCAATCGAGAAACATCCGGGTGATGAAGTGATCGGCGGTACATTGAACCAACATGGAATGCTTCGCTTCAAGGCAACCAAGGTGGGTGCACAAACAACCTTAGCACAAATTATTAAGATGGTTGAAGATGCTCAAACAAGTACCGCACAAATTCAGCGTATTGCCGATAAAGTGACGGCCTATTTTGTTCCCGGTGTCGTCATCATTGCTTTATTCGCCTTTTTTGGCTGGTGGATTGCTGGCAACTTCCCGCAAGGACTCCTCGCCTTCATTGCTGTCCTTATCATTTCTTGCCCCTGTGCTCTCGGGGTGGCGACACCTGCAGCACTCATGGTCGGTGTGGGTAAAGGTGCAGACAAAGGTATTTTGATTCGTGGCGGAGAGGTCTTAGAACGTGCTGAGAAACTAACAACCATCGTCTTCGACAAAACAGGTACTCTGACGCGTGGCGAGCCTAATGTCACTGACATCATCACGCTTTCCTCCGTATCTGAAAATGAAATTTTGTCATTAGCAGCAGCGCTTGAGGCAGGGTCTGAACATCCATTGGGAGAAGCTATCGTACGGGCTGCACAATACAGGAAATTGATACCACCCGCTCTATCTCAGTTCGAGGCAATTCCAGGTCATGGTATTCAAGGTAAGGTAGATAATCATCGCATTCTATTGGGCAATCGTCGTTTATTTCAACGTGAAAATATTGCAACGCAAGCTGCAGAAGAACCCATGCAGCGACTCGAAGCAGAAGGCAAAACTGCGATGCTGGTTGCATGCGATCAATCATTGATTGGCATCATTGCTGTTGCGGATACCTTAAAACCCGAAGCCAAAGAAGCCATAGCAAGCTTACAAGCCGATGGGATTGAAGTCATCATGCTTACCGGAGACAATCAGCGCACTGCCAATGCGATTGCAAAACAGTTGGGAATCACCCAAGTCATCGCTGAAGTCCTTCCTCAGTCGAAAGTGGAAGTTATTCAGAACTTACAAAAACAAGGCAAGATGGTGGCCATGGTTGGAGATGGCGTGAATGATGCCCCTGCACTCGCCACAGCAACCATCGGTATTGCCATTGGCTCGGGTTCGGATGTCGCGAAAGAAACCGGTGGGATTATTCTCATCAAGAGCGATGTGCGTGATGTGGTCACAGCCATTCGCGTGTCTCGCGCTACCATGCTCAAGATCAAGCAAAACCTCTTCTGGGCATTCATTTACAACAGCATTGGTGTGCCAATTGCTGCACTGGGCTTCCTTAATCCCATCATCGCCGCAGCTGCCATGGCCCTAAGTTCACTCTCCGTAATCGCTAATTCTGCATTGTTGAAAATACAAAAATTAAAATAAAGAGAATGACTTATGCTTCACTTTGATACTTGATTAATTTTAATAAATGTCGCTCTCAAAATAAAAAATTAGCGTGGAATCTATTATAATAAAAGTAATTTACTGCCGCCAACTATGAGGAGGATGTTATGGGATGGTTAGCACAAAATTGGTTTTGGGTGCTGTTATTTGTCCTATTCATCATGATGCATTTTGGCCATGGCGGAGGCTGTGGAGGAGGACATAAAAAACACAAACACCCTGACGAAAACGATCAAAGCAAAAATGACAAAAACTCACCGCACGGCGGCCATAAACACTAAAGGAGAAGGCAGATGTTAAACACGAAACTTGTTACCTGGGCCTTGGGTCTATTCAGCGCGATCACCTTTATTGTTTGCGTTGTGTGGGGACTCGTGACACCCGAGAGCCTACACATGAAGGCCTTTCTAGAACTCATACTACCCGCATTCAAGTGGCTTACTTGGTGGGGTTTTTGCTTGGGGTTGGTCGAGAGCTTTCTTTATGGCGTTTACGCTGGCTTAGTGTACTGCCCGATTTACAATGTGTTATACCGCCGCTGGGGTGTGGAGAAGTAGCAAGCCCTTTGCAATGAAATGCAAATCGCCTACGAATGACTCTATGTTTTTTATAACGATAAATTAACACGAAGGATGTAAAGTTAACATGAAGACTACCATCATGGACGTGGGCGGCATGCTTTCTGCGCTGAGTGCGCTGGGTGTGGAAAAACAACTGACTCAATTGCCAGGGGTAAAGCGTGCACAGGTTAACTACATCTCAGGCAGTGCAACGGTCAAATATGATGAACATCGTATCAACTTGAAAAAAATTAAAGCGGCGATCCGAAACTGCGGCTATCACTGCACGGGTGAATTATTGCCGAAACACCTCTGCATTCTGGAAGACCCAGTTAGCGAAGAGGGTTTGTTGCCTGTTAGTTATGGTGCTGAGCTTCCGAGGGAGCCAACCGCCGCTGTTAGCCATGGCGAAACGACTGATGAGATGGCCCAGGAAATGGGTCATGGGCCAGAGATGGATCTTGCCATGATGGCTCGGGATATGCGCAATCGCTTCTGGATAACACTCGTCTTCACCCTACCCATCTTTCTCTATTCTCCCATGGGTAATCTATTTCAACCACCTGTACCACCCTTTGGTCTAGCGCTGAATGTCTGGCTTTTTATTCTCGCAAGTGTGGCAATACTATATCCAGGATGGCCATTCGTTGTTGAAGCATACCGAGCACTCAAAAACGGTGTACTGAATATGGCCGTATTAGTCGTGCTTTCAGTCGGTACGGGGTATGTGTTCAGTGTCGGGTCAACCTTCTTTTTCAGAGGGGAGCAATTTTATGAGGCGGTTGCGGTCTTGCTCGTCTTTATTCTTCTTGGACACTGGCTTGAAATGCGCGCTCGGGCGGGTGCATCGGATGCTATTCGCACGCTCATGAATCTTGCCCCACCCATGGCTACCGTTATTCGTAGCGGTAAAGAGATGGATATTCCCACTGCAGAAGTGCTCGTAGGTGATACAGTTTTGATACGTCCTGGCAATAAAATACCGGTGGATGGTGAGATCATCGAGGGTCAATCGCAAGTGGATGAATCGATGTTGACGGGTGAGTCTATGCCGGTGGGGAAAAAATTGGGCGATACCGTGATTGGTGCAACTATTAATAAAAGTGGCAGTTTCCGTTATCGAGCTACCAAGGTGGGTGCTGACACAGCACTTGCACAGATCGTAAAGCTCGTTCAGAAAGCGCAAAATTCTAAGGCCCCCTCGCAACGACTTGCCGATCGCGCTTCGCAGTGGCTGGTACTCATCGCGATAATCATTGGCCTTGCCACTTTCTCCATCTGGTCTTGGTGGATAGGTCAATCACTGCTATTTGCCCTTACACTCACCATCACTGTGTTTGTGATCGCTTGTCCCGATGCGCTCGGTCTTGCTACGCCCATGGCAGTGATGGTGGGCACTGGTCTTGGCGCTGTGAGTGGTATTCTTTTTAAAGATGCTGCTGCGTTAGAGGAAGCCACTCAACTCAATGTGATCATCTTTGATAAAACGGGGACGCTGACGATCGGACAACCTGAAGTCGTGGAAGTAGTTGCAGCATCAACTACGACTCAGGAAGCAGTACTTGCAGCCGCCGCGGCAGTCGAGCAAGGATCAGAGCATCCACTAGCACAAGCCATAAGAAGACGTGCTAATGGCATCAGTACAGAAGCCGCTCTAGCCTTTACTAACATCGAGGGTAAGGGTGCAGAAGCCAAGGTAGGTGGACAAATGATATTACTCGGTAACCGCCGGTTAATGGAGGAACGGGAAGTTGATATGGCAAGTCTCACAGAAAAGGCAAAAGAGCTTCAGGGTGCGGGTCGAACAGTCGTGCACGTAGCACAAAGCGGTAAACTCATTGGACTCATTGCTATCGCTGATGCAGTAAGACCTACTTCAGCGACTACAGTCAAAGCTTTACAAGCTCGCGGTGTGCAAGTGGCCATGCTAACAGGTGACAACCATGACACTGCAAAACGTATTGCCGATGAACTCGGCATCTCTATTGTACTTGCTGATGTGCTGCCAGGACAGAAAGCTGACAAAGTCAAGGAGTTACAGGCAGGCGGCAAAAAGGTGGGTATGGTGGGCGATGGCATTAATGATGCACCTGCCCTTATGCAAGCAGATGTAGGCTTTGCAATTGGGGCTGGCACGGATGTTGCCATGGAAAGTGCCAAGGTGGTACTGATGAAAAGCGATCCGTTTGATGTCGTCGGTGCTATCGCACTTTCGCGTGCTACGCTCACCAAGATGCACCAGAACCTATTTTGGGCGGTGGCCTATAATGTGGCTGCATTCCCACTTGCGGCAGGCCTCTTCTATCCAATTACTGTCAGTCCAGAGGTCGCGGCACTTGCCATGTCGGGAAGCACCGTACTGGTTGCTATGAATGCCTTACTTCTGAAACGTACGCGTTTAGAAGGCGTCCATGATTTTTCTAAGAAAGAGTAAACTTTTTTATATGTTATAATTTATTCGTATTTTATTTACTTTATCTGTTTCAAGGATGCAGGTTAAATCATAGGAATATATGAGGAAGATTGATGGAAAACCAAAGAGTGTCAATGTATCAACATATCTTATTTGCTGTTGAGCTTGGTAGTAGAGGAACATATTTTGCTGCACAGAAAGTCAAACAATTAACAGATATGTGCCAGGCAAAACTCAGCCTGATTCATGTGGTTGAATTACCAGATATCGTCTATCCCGGCATTCTATATGACGAACCATCCTGCATTGAACATGCAAAACAACAATTAGCCGAAATAGGAAAAAAGTTGAATGTGGCTACAGAAAATCAATATGTGAAAGTGGGCCAACCCAAAGTAATCATTCCTGAAATAATGAAGCAACTCAATATTGATTTGCTCATTGTGGGGCATCATGAAAGAAAGGGGATCTATCGTCTTTTGGGTTCGACAGCTTATGCTGCATTATCTCACGCCCAATGCGATGTATTAACCATACCCTATCCTAGTTATTCTTAAAATATCTCAATATGACTGGCTTAAAAAAATCAGATGTTAGTGAGTTAACTAGGGGATAAAGAATGATGATTGTCTATTTCAAAAGAATATCTTGGCTTCTGTTGCTCGTGACCTTTACTCTTTCAACACAGGTCTCCCTAGCAACTGAAACTGTACCTTATAAAGAGGTTGATGGTGTGGTCATTTATTTAGGCGCTCTTCCAGCCCAGATGATCCTTGGACATGGTAAAGAACACCCTGAGAGCAAAATGCATGGAGGTATTCCAACGAGCACACACCGTTACCACCTCCTCGTCTCTTTGTTTGATAATGCAACCGGTCAGCGTATCACTGACGCTGATGTCACAGCCACCGTAGAAGAAATAGGTTTGACGAGCGAAACTAAAACACTCGAACCGATGAAAATTGTTAACACCATCACATTTGGTAATTACTTTAAAATTGATAGTCAAAATTTATACCGTATCATCATACAAATTCGTCGTATAGGCACACAGCAAAAGATGATTAAAGCGGAATTTACGCAGGAACATTTTCCAAAATACTGGCTTGATTTATAAATTATTCAAGGATGTTTATGGATCAATTATTCACTTCAGAATCTGTATCGGAAGGACACACCCTGATAAAATCGCCGATCAAATTGCCGATGCTATCTTAGATGCAATCATTGCCCAAGATCCTCATTGCCGCGTCGCTTGTCAAGTTGTGGTTAAAGCCAGCATGGTGTTAATAACGGGGGAAATAAGTAGCAACGCTTCAGTGGATATCGAACAAATTGTTCGTGAATGTGTTAATGCCATAGGCTATAATGATCCCGCGCTTGGTTTTGACGGAAATTCTTGTACCGTGGTTTCAGTTATTGGTAAACAATCACCTGACATCGCTCAAGGTGTCAATCGTTCTCGCCCTGAAGCACAGGGTGCGGGCGACCAAGGCATGGTATTTGGCTATGCGTGTACTGGACGGATGTATTGATGCCAGCACCGATCGTCTATGCTAACCGTCTGATGAAACGCCATGCAGAGGTGCGTAAAAGTGGCAAGTTACCTTGGATACGCCCTGATGCGAAAAGCCAAGTGACATTGCGTTATCATGGTGATAAGCCGATCAAGGTAGATGCCGTGGTATTATCAACTCAACACAGTCCTGAAATCGACTATAAAAATTTAGTCGAAGCCATCCATGAAGAAATTATAAAACCAGTTTTACCTACAGAATGGTTGGATAAAAACACCCGTTATTATATTAATCCTACAGGTCGATTTGTCATCGGCGGCCCTCAGGGTGATTGTGGTTTAACGGGGAAAAAGACTGCAGTTGATTCTTATGGCAGCATGGCTCATCATGGCGGCGGGTCTTTTTCCGGAAAAGATCCTTCCAAAGTGGATCGCTCTGGCGCTTATGTCGCACGCTATATTGCCAAAAACATTGTTGCTGCAGGCTTGGCATCGCGTTGTGAGATCCAAATTTCTTATGCATTGGGGTTGCAGAACCCGTTTCTCTTCGAGTAGAAACATTTGGTACCGGCAAAGTCGAAGAATCAGCGATAATGAAGTTGATCCATAAATACTTCGATATACGACCGTATGGGATTACCCACACGCTGAATTTGTTAAGACCCATTTATTTGGCGACGGCAGCTTATGGTCATTTTGGTCGAGACAACCCCGAATTTACTTGGGAATATACCGATAAAGCAGAGAGTCTGGTTTAATCAAATCCGTTAAAATAATTAGTATAAATTAATCTAATCCTTTTCCTCAAGACTCAATTTCATGGAAATGATATCCATCATATCCTTCAGCGTTATAATCCCATAAAGCTTTCCCTGATCGGTGACAATGACACGGCTGATTTTTTGAGAAGTCATCATTTGAAGCACTTTTGATACTTCAGTATCAACATCTATCGCAATTTCAGGCGTACATTGACGCATGACCTGTCTCACTTTGAGTATTGGCCATTGTTCCTTCTCAATTTGTTTTATTTCATTGAATGAAATACAACCCACAAGCTTTTTATTTTCTACTACGGGATAGAGTTTGTGATAATGTTTATAAAAGTAATTATCTACAAGATCTTGAAGCGTTATGTCGGGTTGTACGGTGATGGGATGGGTCTTGGCGTATTTCTTGATACGCTCGTTTTGAAAGATATCCCTGATGAGAAGGTCTTGGTAAGACATTTTTGAGATATGCTGAAGAAAGAATCCGAGCAAGAACGCCCAGATACCAGAAATAAATGCACCCAGAACAAATTGAAAAATTCCAAAGAAAATCATTCCAAAACCTAATCCAACTCCAGCTCTACAAGCAACTTGTGTAGCCCATTTTAAGTTTCCCTTCCACCACCAAAGTATGGATCGCAAAATCCGTCCACCATCCAGTGGAAACCCAGGCAAAAGATTAAAAATTCCAAGGACGAAATTAATCACGCTGAGATAACGGATCACGCCATTGACTGAGATCGGCCACTTCGCCTGAGTACCTATCTGAAAAAGGAAGTAAAAAATGAAGCCTAAGCCAATGCTCAGCAAAGGACCCGCTAGAGAAATAAGTAGCTCAGCTTTTGGACTGGGCGGCGCATCACGCATTTCTGCAATGCCACCAAAAATAAATAACGTAATACCTCCAAAAGGCACACCGTAGTATCGGCCAATCAGTGAATGAAAGAGTTCATGCAGAATAATAGACAAAAAAAGTCCTACCGCACCAACAACTCCCATGATCCAATAAGTATTGCTACCGAGGTTTGGAAAGTGCATAGGAAAATAACCAACCGCAAGCGTCCATACAATAAGAATAGCGAGAAAAAACCAAGACCAATCAAGTCTCACTTCAAAGCCAAATAAATTAAACAAATGAAGACCTGATTTATTTGTGTCCATACGCAATCCTTTTTGAAACTATGACTTTGCTTATTTTCTTTTTACTCATCTCTTTTCGTTTTAAATCCGATTGCCTCTAACCTTTTCTGAATGTTTGGATGGGTAGAAAAAAAATCACTCAGTGATTTTTTCCCACCGATCCCAGCTGTTATTGGATCAAAAATATAGGCCTCGCGACGAGTCGATTCATGAGGTGTTTTATTATAAGCTTCTGCATATTTTTCTTGATGAGCATCATAATCCCCCTGAATTTTTAATAATGCATTGGCGAGTGGTTCATTATTACGTGTTAACTCCACTGAACCCGCATCAGCCATATACTCCCGAGTGCGACTTAAAAATAACACGAGCAGTACAGTTATCAGAGGTAAGAGATAGCGTAAAACAATAATACCTAAAACAAGCCAATTGCCACCTTCCCGCTCTGAACGTCGATTTCTCCCAAAAACAACGCTATAAAATAATATATCGATCATCATCAACATTAAATTAGCAAGCACAGAGGCCATCAGTGTTAATTTAATATCCATATGACGAATATGGCTTAATTCGTGTGCCATCACAGCTTGAATTTCTGCACGATTCAATTTTTCCAATAAACCTTTAGTAATTGCGATCATTGCTGATTTTTCACTATAACCACTGGCAAAGGCATTCATATAATCCGCATCAAGGATAAAGACGCGTGGCATAAACCGAAGACCTGCTGCAACTTTCATTTCTTCAACCGTATTATAAAGCTGCTTTTCTAAGAGGGTTTTAGCTGTTTCAGGTGTCACCTCATCGTACTTTGTGCCTAATAACATTAATTTGTCGTACCAAATAAAAGTCACCGCTAATGAAAGGATCGCAATTATTGTCGTTATGATCGTAGCATACGGAATCAATTGAAATGTAAGAATGGAATAAAAAATGGGAGACAATGGCACCTTGGGATATTTTTCTGAATAAATGAATAAATCAATGAATAATCCCAAGGCAATGTAAAGCAAAATAAAAATGCTGATAACAAGCAATGTGCGTCGTTGATTACTTTTTAATAATTGTCGCCAGTCAGCTATCTTTACCTGATATTTCTTCAATGAATCGATCATAAGATTACATCTTTACACTATAATCTTCTCGTTCTTTGATAGTTCCCTTCTCTAAATGCCAATAAGGGAATGTAAAATTTAGTTTGCTAGGGAATATACTGACAACGATAGAAGGAAAAACGGATTTTTTCCTCGCATTATAACGTTCAATACTGTCATTGTAGGCTTGCTTTGAATATGCCAATTTGTTTTCGGTATTTGAAATCTCCTCTTGTAACTGCAAGGCATTTTGATTGGCCTTAAGGTCAGGATACTGCTCAAATACCACATTTAACCCCGCTAGTATTCCTGAGATTTTAGTTTCTGCTGCCATGCTTGCCGTTGCATCGCCTTGTGCTTTAGCGGTCAAGGATTGGTTACGTAAAGCAACAACGTCTTTTAGGGTGGATTTTTCATAATCCATATAGTTTTTGACCACGTTAATAAGCGATTCGAAAACTTTGTAACGACGGTCTAACTGGATATCGATCTGGCGCTCATTATTACGCACCGCTTCAATCATGGCAATTAAGCCATTGTAAATCACAATCGTAGAGATAATAAGCAGACCCAAGAGCGCGATTACAACAATAAACGTCAACATAAAAAACTCCTTCTCTCTATGCTTTTGCCGTTGTTGCTAGATTTTTGACATCAGAACGGCAGCCACTCTACAAGTGTAGTAGGAATGCCAGCAATTAAAAGATATATGCCAGGGATTTTAAATAAGGGTGAGAATGACTTATCCTTCTCACCCTTATAAGTGTTATTTACAGCAGCTCTCACAGACTTTAGCGCATTCATGACAGGCTTTAGCGCATTGCTTGCAAAGCTCGTCAGAATGTTTTTCACATTCTGTTGCACAAAGTTCACACGCCTTAGCACAAAGCATCATAATATCCTTTGCCAACTTATCATTACGTGCACATAGCTGGGTACACAATGAACAGATTTGCGAACATGTCACGCACGCTTTTAAGCAGTCAGCATAGTCTTTACCCTTTTGAGCACAGCACTCAAAGGCACATTTTTCACAAGCTCGAATACATTCTTCGAAAGTTTTAATGCATTCATTAAGATTCTTTTCCATACTTTGATCTCCTTATTCGACAGTTGATGTCAAAAAACAGAATAAAGTATAGAGTATTTACAAGATAAGTTTGGGTTGCAGCTGATAAACTTCTACTAACAGCTATTTATGAGTCGAATTCCTTTCGATTTGTTTCAATATATCCTCTAGATAATCCGTCTGCAGTTCTTGTATATCAAGCAACCTTTTATATTGGTGCATCATTAAATGATCTATTTTTTCATCCAATAACCGAATTTCTAGTTCTGCCTTGAGATTAACTTTATAATCATGCTCCCCTCTTCTTCTATCTTTGTCTTCAAGTCTATTTTGACTCATCATAATGATCGATGCTTGTATAGCGGCTAAACAAGATAAGGTTGATGATTTTTTTAGCTAAAAACAGGCTATTTATGCCATTTTAATTTTATGAGGAGCCAGATAAAAAGGATAACAGAGACAATGACTCCCAACTTACCCAGTGTGATTCCGATGATTGTCCTCACACCCTCAAGGTGGAGAAGGACGCCGGTAACAATGAGGACTGCAACCAAAACCACTCCTAAGATTCGGACATCGTTTTGGCGATTAAATTCTTTCATCATGTCCCGCAACTCCGAGGAATCCACTTGCACACTCAGCTCACCGCTTTCAATTTGTGATAGTAGTTTCTGAGTGCGTTCTGGTAACGTCTTGAGAAAGGCTAAATAGTCAAAAATGTCTGTCTTAACACTTTCAGCAATTCGCTCCGGATTTAAATAAAATTTAAACGCTTTGATAACGAAAGGCTGTAGTTCTTTGTTAAAGTTAAATTCTGGGTAAAGTTTCAAACCCATTGCTTCTGTCGTGATCACTACTTTGCCAAATAAGGCAAGATCAGCTGGAAAACTGATACCGTGTGTGGCTCCTCGATTAATGATTCGAAAGAATGACCCAGCGATACTAGGTTGATTGGGAGAGAAGAAAAACTCAGAAAGTATATTGGACACATCTTTTTGGAAATTAGCGATATCACTCTGGTTAGACAAAATGGCAAGATGCATGAAGTGTTTGAAAAAGTGATCAATATCTTTATCCACAAATGCCACGAAACAACTCACTAATTCCTTGCGCTGTTCCTCGGTTAGATAGCCAACCATCCCAAAGTCATGAAGACAGAGCACATTATCTTTCAAGGCAAAGAAATTACCTGGATGTGGATCTGCATGAAAAAAACCATGAATCAAAACCTGCTCGAAGATGGCATCGACACCCACTAAGGCGAGCTTTTTCCGATCTACCCCTAGCTTTTCAATCCCCGCAATGTCATTTGCTTTCACGCCATGCATAAATTCCATGGTAAGCACTCGGGACGTTGTATAATCCCAAAAAATCAACGGAATATGGACATGGGGGTTGTCTTTAAAAGCAAAACGAAAACGTTCGGCATTATAGCCTTCCGCCTTGAAATCTAACTCACGGAGTATCCACAGTCGGCAAATTCTTTGATGACTCGAACAGGTTGGTAAGGTCTGATTTCGGTTATGAAACGTTCGGCAAGATGGGCAAGATAAAAAAGTATGTGAATATCGTGTTCAATAAGATGTCGGATATCAGGGCGTTGGATTTTTACAGCAACTTCCCTGCCATCCTGCAGATAGGCGCGATGCACTTGCGCCAAGGAAGCCGCCGCCACCGGTTTTTTCTCAATCGTTTTAAAAATGCGCTCTGGTTTTTTACCCAGCTCCTCAGTAAAAATGTCATGCGCTTCTTGCCACGAAAAAGGCGTCACATCACTTTGTAGTTTTGAAAGTTCCTCTGAAACCTCTTCTCCAATCAGATCAGCGCGAAGACTTAAAACCTGGCCCAATTTAACAAAGGTTGGCCCTAATTTTTCCAATACTTCTCGCAGAACCGCCGAAGAAATCACCTTTTCTTTTTTTCTCATTTGAATAAGGCAATTTTTCGGATGGCGCGGGTTAAAAAAGCAATAAATCCGGCATGACCAAGGGACTAAATACTTCAAGCGCATTTTTTTAACTAAAATCCCACCGCCTGCTTCAAAAATAACGGCAAGAATTTTGCGCAGGCGATTTAGGTTGCTGATTTTGCTTTTTAGTCCCCGCACGTTGGTAGCTTATTTTTACTTAGGATATTTTTGCATCATCCGCGCCTTTCGTTTGGAAGTTGCTTAATAGCAGCAGTGGGCGTCTCAAAATAACCCTCATGCCAATATTTAGTCACATAATAGGTGCTACATAGCATGCTTATCACTGCAAAAATGGCAACCAGCGAACCCGCTATTTTTGCTAATTGTATAGCAGCCCCTTCATTACGTAGCCCCCAGATTAGTAAACTAATGCCAAGTGAAAAAGCAATCAATCCCAGTGTAATAGCCGAGTGAAATATAAACATCATGATGCATCTCCTTTCTGGTTACGTTGTTTATGAAAAAAATGGGGTAAAAATGCTGGGGTCACTTCAGTATAGCGTTTATACGCATCAGCAAACTCTGCCGAGGTCTCTTTTTCTTCTTGATGAGCAAGACGAACATAGAGGTAAATTAGTATAGGAAACATAATCAACGTGATAATGGTTGGCCATTGCAATAAAAAACCGATCATGACCAATATAAAACCATCGTATTGTGGGTGACGCACCTTCGCATAAAGTCCCGTTGTTGCAAGTTGATTTTTCTTTTGGGCTAAATAAAGCGTGCTCCAAGCAGAATAAATAATGTAAAGACCACCAAAGATTAATATGTTACTGAGAATATGAAATACGTCGAAATGCGGATTGCCTTTCATCCCAAATAGCGTATGCAGTAAATGGCCCGTATCATGGCCGTAGAGATTAATAGCTGGATAATATTTTGAAAGCCAACCTGAAAATAAGAAGATAGTGAGAGGGAAACCATACATCTCTGTAAAATAGGCAATCACAAAAGCCGAAAATGCACCGAAGGTGCGCCAATCTCGTTTGGTCTTAAATTTGGTAAAACTATAAGCAAAAAGAATGAATATAGCGGAATTTACAAACACCAAAAGCCAAAGACCATAGGCATTAGAATGTTCCATAGTTTAATCCTTTTCCCCAGGAGAATTCTCATCTTCTTTTTCATCATGTTTTCCATGTCCGCCATGAAAAAAATGCATCAGTGGACATAACAAGAACAAGAGTATCCACCACGGAAATACAGCAAAAAAGCCTGCGACATGCGCCCTATGCTCAGTGATGAGGTAGTATCCGATAATGACGAAGATAATAAATATGATTAGCCAGCGAACAGAACGCCAACTAAACTTGTCTTTATCCCTGCTATGCAAATGAGGATGTTGATGATTTTCCGTTTTCATAATGCCAAATATAGCATAGGAATAAGTAAGTTTCCGTGCATCCCTTCTGCTCCAAGCAATAGCACAGCGAAAAGCACCCCCAAATTAATGAGAGTGGCCCAACTTTGATGATAGGAATATTTTTTTCCAAGTGCGTAAAATTGACTGATAAACCGATTGAATATTAAATTTTTTTATATGTTATAATTTTATTGCTATTTCATTTGCTGATAGCTTTTGTATTCTTAAGGAAATGCGTTAAATCACAAAAAATAAGTGAGCACGACATCATATGACAACTTTTACTCCTATTAGTTCATTGATCGGCGGTTCATTGATTGGGTTAAGTGCAATATTACTATTTTTGCTAAATGGTCGAATTGCAGGCATAAGTGGAATATTTCATGGCTTATTTCCAATACACAAAAACGATTTCTTTTGGCGCCTTTTGTTTCTTATCGGGTTAATAGCAGGAAGTCTGATTTATTATATTTTCCCTCAAATTCATTTCACGCCACGCAGCCATTTTCCGATTTCTTTATTACTCCTGGCAGGATTTTTAGTGGGAATCGGAACAAGATTAGGAGGTGGGTGTACTAGCGGTCATGGTGTCTGCGGTATTGCGCGATTATCTTTCCGATCATTTGTAGCAACCGTTATCTTTTTTGTATTCGGAGTTATTACGGTTTATTTCGTTCGGCATATTTGGAATATAATATGATATATATTGCAGCATTATTTTGCGGATTGTTATTCGGTTGTGGATTAACCATATCGAATATGATTAATGCGTATAAGGTATTAAATTTTTTGGATTTCACGGGTAACTGGGATCCTAGCCTAGCATTCGTTATGATCAGTGCTGTTATCGTTGCATGGGCTGGATATAAATTGGCCTCGCGTTTTACAAAACCCGCATTCGCAGAGAAATTTTTTATTTCAGAAAAGAAATCCATGGATGTACGTCTTATTTTAGGTGCTGCACTATTTGGTATTGGTTGGGGACTCGCAGGTTATTGTCCCGGTCCAGCTATTACTGCCATTGGATTAGGAATAGCCGATGCTGCCTATTTTTTGGTTGGGATGATTGCAAGTTTATTTATTTACCCGGCAATATCGTTTCTATACAAAAAATATTTAGCTAAATAGCTAGATTAAGTTTCGATGCTGATCAGGTTATTCTTTCATCCGTACTGCTAACACATCCCATTGTGCAAGATGTATTACCCCGTTAGCGGTGGAACCTAGCAATAAACGTATCCCATGACGCCCATGGCTTCCTAAAACAATTAGATCAGCATTCAGTTTTTTTGCATTATCCAAAATAATCATAACAGGTGGCCCCATTTCAACGATTTGTTGTGAGTGTGGAATACCATATTTCTTTGACAAAGTGCTCAATGCCTTCTTCGCTTCATTAGCAATTTGATCTTCAACTTCCGTCACCATGGGATATGCTTGCCCTACGCTGTAGGCATGGATAGGCTCGACGACGTGAAGAATAGAAAGCTTAGCGTTGTAAGCCTTAGCAAATTCAACGGCACACTCTGTGGTGAGATCTTGACAAGACGGATGCAAATCCACAGCAAGCAAAATATTTTGATAAACAGCCATGTTGATCATTCCTTAAGTTTTTCAAGTGGGTAATATTTATTTTGATTCAATTAAAATTTTTTTAGAATTTGAAGTTAATAAATATTTAGAACCCGTAACGGTCTCCGTTGCACCCATAAATGTGAGCTGCATAGACATCCTTTTAATGCATTCTTCGTTGGAATACGAATTTTCAAAAAATATTCTTACAAAAGATTCCAATAAGTTTTAGCTGATTCTTTAATAAAAATTTTTTGAAGTATCTATTATCCATAAGCTAATCCCTTAATAACGAGTAAAGTTAGGTAACATATAAAAGTATATATCAAATCTTAAATCCTTATGTTAAAAAATATATCAGTTCATTATGATAATTTCGGACAAGTTATTTGATGTGAATCATAATTAATTATAGCATTACTTTCATTAAGAAAATGTAATTATTAAATTAGTCCTCCACACACTTTCAAGGAATAATTATTTATCTTGTCATACTGGAAATTATGAACGCCGAGCCATCTGGCGTTGGCTTTTGAAAAAATAACTTGTTCAGGATGAATATAGTGGAAAAACCTATTTACAACGGCTTATCTGAAATTGAAGCAGCTAAAAAACTTAAAGAATATGGATACAATGAGCTTCCCTCTACAGTAAGACAACGAACTATTTTGACCATCGGCTTAGAAGCCATTCGAGAACCAATGATCTTACTACTGCTTATCGCGGGAGTCATTTATTTAATTTTAGGTGATCCAAAAGAAGCCATTGTTCTTCTGATTTTTGTGCTCGTCATTATCACTATTCTCATATTTCAGCAACGCAAAACAGAACGCGTTTTGGAAGCACTGCGCGATTTAACCAGTCCTCGTGCATTAGTTATTCGAGATGGAAAATACAAACGAATTGCTGGAAGAGAAGTGGTTATAGATGACATTATTATCCTTAAAGAAGGTGATCGAATTGCAGCCGATGCTGTTTTATTAACATGTCATGATTTAAGAGTAAATGAGTCATTGTTAACGGGGGAGGCTATTTCAGTCGGAATGGTTAGAAGCATATAAAATTAATCGCAATATATAATGACCCCCACATTTTAGACCAGCAAAGAAATAAATTTTGAGAGATAATAGCCTCTAACCGGAGGTAAAAATGGCAAAGAACAAGAAGTGGTCGGCAGTAGCAAAATTTGAAATTGCATT
>JACCWJ010000050.1 GCA_013697705.1 Gammaproteobacteria bacterium
ACGTTGAGTGCCACGCCCGTGCGACCCACGACCTATAATGGCTATGATGAAACTGGTTGTTTTATTGGAATGACTAACCCGAAAGGCAATACCAGCGCGGTTATCGTTGATGAAGCAGGGCAGGAGGTTGAGCTCTATCTTGCGGATGGCACTCGAACGCGACGCAATGTTTTTGATGCGTTAGGGCGTACCAGCCGCTATCAAGATATGACCCAAGCGTGGTGGCATCAATTTTTTAATCACAACAATCTCCTAACTAAAATTACTTCCCCGGCGGGTCGTGATCAATTTTTTGGTTATAACGAACTTAATATCAGCAACTATGAAGCGGATGCTAATCGCGCGTATCGTAAGAACTACGATGTCACAGGCTTTCTGGTGGCTTATTTTCATCCGCTCGGCGGAATCACGATTCTGACCAAGGATCGTGATGATGGCAGATTTATGAGCTTTGTTGATAAGCAAGGAAATGTAAGGATTAAGATTCATCCAGCAGATCGCGTAACACGGTACGAGCATATGCATATATATACTAAGTCAGGTAACGATCTAAGCTCTGAATTATCAAAAATTTATTATAGAAGTCAAGAAGCTCATATCCAGATTGCGCCTGATGATTTAAGTTATAATCTGGAATATTACAATCGTATGATGAAGGGGGGGCAGTAAAGTGAAGCTTTCAGTTTCTGATTTTATTACGAAAATTGAGTTGAATGATTTCAAAGTTTATAACGTGGATTTTGATGTAAACATACGTGAATTTAAAGTTTCAATAGAAGGAGCTTATTGGTTTAAAGAAAATGCATCAAACCCAATAGTTATGGAAAATGGAGGATATATTACCGCTAGATCATATGATTCATTTGAGGCAAGATGCTTTTCACCACAAGATAGATTGTGGCGCACACTTGATTATAAAAATCTTGAAATATTTGATGAAGTTAATGAAAAATCTTTCGAAAATGGAATCTTGAGATTAGCAGGTTTTGGTAAAAAAAGTGGGCATTGGATTGAGTATTTAATCAAAGGTGGAGAAATTGAAGTTTATTTAAAGGATTAATTATCAGATAAAAAAATAAATTTCGACATTTCCGGGAAATGCCGACGGTGACATTTTTAAATATGAGTAAGGATCGCAATGCGCAGATTGCAAATTAACGCCGCTGCCGGAAATTAGCGATAATGTGATTCATCTTCCTGAAGATTTTTCAATTTCAGCATTCGTCATGAGTATGGTCACTTTATTGATCATAAGGCTCTTGGGTATCCACGTTATATAGTGTATTTTCAAAGACCCGAATTAATTGTGGCAACGGAGCGACGACAATATTTAGCTGAAATACGTTTTGCAAGATCATTAGGTGATATGAACGGTCGGAAAATTCTCATCCAAAATCATCTCAAAGAGAGAAACTATATTATTGATAATTATTATCAACGTCCGTATGGTTTACCCTTTAATTACATGACTAACTTAGAGAGGGGTTACTAATGTATATACCATTAGATCCGAAAAAAACTAATGAAAGTTGGGAAAAGTTAAAGAAAAGTTTAATTTCAAATAAATTCACTTACACAATTTGTAAAGGGGAAAATTTAATTTCTGATCTTGGTAATGATATGCAGCAATGTATCAAAGGAATAATCAATAGAATGAAGCAAGCCGATTATGTTAGGTTAGGTTCAAATAGGATGATTCTCATGCCAGTACATTTTGCTGTCAACTTTATAAGTTATAATAAAGCTAAGCTAGTAGAATTAATAAATTTGGATGACTCGGAAAATACACTAAAAAATGATTTGACCCTCGTAATACAATTTATTTTTTTTGAAAATAAGAGCCTAAAAGAGCTAGTCATTCCACTTATTGTGAATGATATTGAAGCTATAAATATTGAAATAGAGAAAGATGAAAAACATCATCAAATGATTATAAGAAGGGTAGGTAAATAATTAACTAAGAAACAAGAATTAGGGCCAATAAAATTTCATTCCCGCGAATTCAGAATATTATTCAGGGGGCAGAAAGTAGCTGGGATGATTGGGTGCATAGCAGTTCCAAGGTAAACAAATTATTTTTGAAGTGCCGAATACCAGTTACCCAACAGCAACAATATTCCAATATGAAAATAATACTTTAATTACTGGTATTTACGGCATTACTAGAGGGGGAGGGAGCATTAACCAATTTTTTTGCACGGTCTAAATCATTGGCTCAGTCATTGGGTGCGAGAAATTTGGAAATGTTTAGTGCATTCAAAATGAATGATTTCAAATATTTTTTTGGATTTAGTAAAACGTGCCCACGATTAGAAATATTTATGATTTGAATTTAAAAGACGAACCCCAAAATACAATAAGGCTATTGTAATTAAAGGGAGTTTTACTTATGAAAGACAATAAAAGCGATCTAGTTAATTATATGACGTTAAAGAATGAAGGCAAAACACCAGTGGAAATTTTTGAGCAAGCTAAGAATGATGGCTATAAGAATTTTGAATGTATTAATTTAATAATGATTCTATTTGGGATGAGCTCGAATGAAGCCAGACAGATATCTCATGTGGAATTTAACAAAAAATAGGGATAAGCTAAAAATTCATAGCAATAGAGAGTTTGATAAATGTAGGCTTAATATCAGATTAGGTCTGCATTGATGATGTTAGGGTTGCAACTTGGATAAGAGAAGATTTGCAAATCGCTTTGACGGCACGTCCATGGGATAAGGTTTTTATAGGCAGACAAGGAATAACACCATGAACAATCCTAATATAGAAAAATTTACAAAACTATTAAAGGAAACTTTTTATTGCAAAGCCTGGTTCGGATGATTATAGATTTCTAGAGATTGTTGGAGCTGATGCGGCTGCAGGGGGGGCCTGGTAACTTATCAATTATTGTCCGGAATGAAAATCCTCAAAAATTTACCATTATTGAAGAGTATCTTCATGGCACCCAGTCAAAAATATGGGAGATCCTGATAGTAGTTCATCTACGCCTGCATTTAGAGAATGGCATGTCAGAGATTTTATGTATAGGCATGAGAAAATGCTTTCTTGGGATGCAAATGAACTTAGTATGTTAGAGACCGAAAAGAATCACTGGGCAGAACAACTTAGAGGCTTTGAAAATGTCAGAACAACTTATACCAATTGAAGAAGTTTTATACGTATTCGAGTCTTGGACGTTGATGGTGAAATCCGATTTCAGCCATTTTCTTGAGTCAGGTAGTGAATTATTACTGTTTGATAGTGCAAAGCAGGAGGTAGGTAAGGCAAAACTAAATAGATTATTGTCTTCGAGAAATCCTAATATTAATCCCTTTGAAATCACAGTAATCGAGAAACCACAGGATTTTAAACAGGTTAAGTTTTTTAAAGTCATTTATTAGGAAAATGTTGTTTTAATTGAGGCGCCTACTACAAAATAACGTTGCTAGCGAGATTAATACATCCAATTCTCATTCAAAATGATGCTGATATTACACTTCCAATTCTTATTGGAAAATAAAAAACTCCGCTGAACGATTAGGGTTGTCTATTAACCAAATGAAACAGAGCTGGAGCCTGTGAGTTTTCAATTTTCAAATTAATGATGGGGGAATCTTGGGCTAAAACCTAGAGAAGCCACTTCAATTATCTTATCAGCTTCAACAATGAAGCTAGGTAAATCAACATAGAGTTAGTTTTGATTGGGCTACATATGTTATTGAGCTAAAAAAAAATATAGGATTTGCTTTTGCCTCGAGGAATATTAAAGTAATGTTATTGAACTTTCTTTTGGTCAGATCTATTATATGGAATTAATATCCCCCATAGTTTCCCTCAGTGAGTACGCACCAGTTCTAGTATTGAATGCAAAATTGATGTACCGTATGCCATTGTTTGGCAAAGTTCGGGGAAGGTTCCCTGGAGATATGCCAAGATATAAAATGGACTAAATTGTGCAGGATCCCAATAAATTATCTCAAATGTGGACTCCAGCGTGCCCGAAAATAATTAGTGAAATGTTTGCATGCTCTCTAGTTTATCGAATATTTTTAGAGGTAGGAAGAAAGTTATGATTATTAAAAGAACGTATACATATTTTGTGTTGGTCTCATTTTTGTTTTTAGTTACATCTAGTTTTGCTTCATCAGGTCATAGCCTGATAATACAGCCTGGGTCAGAACTAGGAACCACTTTGGAGTACGACCCGGTTGGTAGGTATGACGTAATTTTCAAAATTCAAGACAAGGTTAATAAAACACATCCCACATCCATCACGATTACAATATCTAATGATAGTCATATTGGTGACATAGTATTAAACGGTAGTAATTGGGGATATGGTCCGGTGGAAATATCTCTGCCGCAAGTAAATAATAACTTACACATTTTAAATGTGGATGAGAAAACTGTGATTATGATTAGAAATAATGGACCTAATTCTCTAGAAATAAGCCATGGTGAAATAATTCCTATTAAATAAGAATAACAGTCAGAGCATGGCATTATAGCATTCGTTATGGTGTCGGAGCTCATTTTGAACAACTTGGGTAAGTTATACAGAGCGTAAAATTTCCATTGGATCTAATTGCGAAGCTTTTTGTGCTGGATAATAACCAAAAAATATTCCAACTAAGAATGACACTAGGAATCCTATGAAGATGGGTAACCACACAATATTAAACTCCCAATGAGATAATTTTGCGGTAAGGAAGGCAATGGTTTCACCTAAAAGAATTCCGGCTATTCCTCCTATCAAAGTTAAAATAGCAGCTTCGGCGAGGAATAAGTAAAGAATATCTTTTTTTCTGGCGCCTACAGCCATTCGTATGCCAATTTCTCGCCGTCGTTCTGTCACTGAAACTAGCATAATATTCATAACGCCTACCCCGCCTACCAGCAATGAGATACAGCCGATGAATCCTAACAGCAATTTAAAAATATGGTTTTGCTGTTCCATGTTTTCAATAATTGTTTCTGGGCTACGAAAGATAAGAGCAATATCGGGAAATACCGCTTTGAAATATTGCTCAATTTCTGATTGTATTTCCTTAATTTTATGGTTAGTGTTAATTCTAAAAATTATGTGGTCGAGGGAAGCATTTTTATACAATTGTAATGATGTGCTTAAGGGGATCATAATAGATTGATTACTATCAGCAAGCAAAAATAAATTTCTATCCGCCTTATCGAGAATTCCTATGATGGTAAAATAAAATCCATTGATACGAATTTGTTCTCCGATCAAATCACCGGGTTCGCTTGCAAGCTGTGCTGCAACGTCGAAACCTAATACACAATAGAAAGCGCTTTTATCTAAATCAGAAATATAGCGGCCAGTTTTAATTTTATATCTCATGATATTTTTTAGATTTTGGGTTGTTCCCAAAATGGATATATCAGATTTATCGTTCCTAAAATATATGGGTGAATAATGCAGCGTGTAAGGCGTTAAGCTGGTGATATTTGGTGAGTTAAATTGCTTAATTTGTTGCAGTGAAGAATTATTATTATCATGATTGTTGCCGGCGCTCATGCTAGAGAAACTAACTCCTATCAAATCCACACCCAATTTTTTAAACTGTTTTAATGCACTTTCGGTCGCTAGCTCACTTCCAGTTAATAATGCGACAACAGCCGCTGTACCCACCAAGACGCCTAAGAGTGTTAAAAAAGATCTTAAAAAATTATCTTGAATATTGGCTGATGCTTGTTTGATATAGGATGTGATAGCCAAAAATATTTCTCTTAGTTTTAATATATCTAATAATTTAATGTATTTTACCATCTTGAATTTTAATTACTTTTCGACATTGTTTTGCGATATCAATATCATGGGTGACTATAACGATGGTAGTTTTTTCCGAGTGGTTTAGCTCTTGCAGAAGATAGAAAATTTCTTGGCCCGTCTGGCTATCTAGAGCTCCCGTCGGTTCATCTGCTAAAATAATCTTAGGATTTGAAACTAAGGCTCTCGCAATTGCTACTCTTTGTTGCTGACCTCCAGAAAGTTCTGCGGGCTTGCGTTCACCAAAATCTTTCATTCCAACTTTCACTAGCATTTCTATACTTTTATTAATCATTACCTGGGTTGGTGTATTTTGGTAAATTAGGGGCAACGATATGTTTTCGATGACGTTTAATCTTGGTAGCAACATAAAAGATTGAAAAATAAATCCCACTGCAGTACTTCTTAGGGTTGCTAGTTTGTCTGAATCAAATTCACCCACATTCTGTTGCTCGAATAAATACTGACCTGAAGAGGGCCGATCTAACAGCCCTAATATATTCATTAACGTTGTTTTACCCGACCCTGAAGGACCCGTAATAGCAATAAATTCACCGCGCGAAATTTCCAGATCAATATTAGTTAATATGGGGACCTCCGTATCAGCAACCCTAAATTGTTTGTTCACCGCTTTTAACTCAATCATTAGCAATGACCCTGTCACCTGAGTGCAGCCCGCTTTGTATCATGACTTCATTTTGTGTAGTAGGACCCGTTTTGACTTCTCTATCTATAATTTTCTCTGTTTTAGGGTCAATAATTTTTACCCACTGCCGATCATCTTTTTGGAAAACAGCTGCAATAGGAATACGAATAGCTGGAGGGTCTTCGATTACCATATCTATTTTGGCATTCATTCCCACTCGGATTTTATTTAGTTTATCAGGTGGAAGTTGGGGTATGTGAATTACAACTGGGAAAAGAGAAAATCCTATGTTTTCACCATTTTTTGCTTGTTTGGCAATCGATACAATTTTACCTCGCAGCTCCAGTTCCAAGTCGGAAGCAAATGAAAGAATAGCTGGGGCCCCTACCTTGAGGCGATTGACTTCATTCTCGGAAATGTTTGCAGTTACTGAAAGTCCTGATAAATCGCCAATGTTAAGTAAAACATCGTCTCTTTTAATTCGTGATCCAGCATGCAGTTCTTTAACGCCGTCAGAAGATTTTTCTTCTGGGAATAGTACAATGCCGGACGTTTGTGCATAAATAGTGAGATCTTGCATATTTTCTTGCAAAATTTTGCTGACGCCATTCGTATCAGAAACAGACATATCCATGGTCGTTTGTAGGGATGATGGCATAAACACCAGATAGTGTTTCAATTTATTACTGGCATCAATGAAATTTAAAAAATTATTATGATATTGGCTTTTCTCATTAGAATATTCTTGTTCAGAAATTATTTTTTCATTATATAACATTTCTGTACCCATTATGCTTTTTTTGCTATCCAAGTAGGACTGTTTAACTCGAAGATAATTACTGATGGTTTCTCGAAATTCGTTTTCCATTTCCTGTGAGTGAATAGTAAAAAGTAAGTCACCTTTTTTTACAAAATCACCATAATGAAAATTAATTTTACTTATGACTCCACCCGCCGGACTGATGATTAGATCTTCTTGAATGGGTTTAATGGTGCCATTGTAATAGAGATGAGCATCACTGCTTCTGAGATTAACAGTAATAATATTAGTTTGTTTTTTTGCATTTTCCTGAGAATGACAAGCAGCAAGAAGGATGCAAACGATTAAAGCACAAAAATAGGGTAACATCTTGACCTGTAGATGGCGTTTACTCATGGAATTTTATGCACCACTTTTCTAATGTAATACCTAATAGACTTTGAAAAAGAACTTCATTGTCTACGTAAGAAATTTTTTCTGAAACCAATGCTAATTGTTGTAGCATATAAGTTCTTTGCAATGATGTGACTTCAAACATAGTCGAGCGTCCGTACATGAATTTTTTTTGAGCAATTTCAACGCTTTTTTGGGAATAATTCATTGCATCAGACGCAAGTTGAATCTGAGTGAGTTGTGTTTGTAAATTCTGTAAACTATTCATCACAGCCGCAATCAACTGCCGACGTTGTGTTTCAAGCTCAATGTTGAATTGCCGCAATGCGATTCTCGCTCGAACAATCGTTTGTTTGCGGGTAACATCATGGATAGGAATATTCAGATTCACAACTAAGGTGCGATCCCCGCCTGGCTTATCATTACCAATTGCATCTAGTTTATCGATATTTATAGTGGCGAAATCTTTATTTCGAATCAACTCTTGCTGCGCTCTACCAACTAAGTCCAGTTTCCATTGCTGCTCATTTTTTGCAACGAGGAGGGCAAGCTCAAGTTGTTTTAGTTTTAGCAACGAGCGTTGATATTCAATATTATTACATAACGCAATCTCTATTGCTTCAGAAGGGCTTGGCAAAGGATTAGGTCGTATTTTTATATGAGTATCTATTTTTAGATCCGATCTTGGATCTAGCCCTAATAATATCAGCAAACTCCTATAGTCTTGGGAGAATAAATTGTTTTCCCGTATCAGCGACATCCTTAACGTGGCAATTTGTGTCTCTTGTTGGATAATTTCAGTGCCAGCAAGTTTGCCCGCTTTTATGCGAAGATTGGTCGCATGTAAAGTTTTTAATGCTTCAACTAAGGTGGACTGAGCTATTTGCAAGTGATTATAATCCTGCACCAATTTATAATACTCTTGCACAACATGGGTCACGGTGGCCATGATCGTATCTTGAAGATTTAAACGATTAATGAGTTCCTGCTGAAAAGTGCTCAAATACGCAGCCTGAACTACTCGCGGCCCGCCACCCCGTAATAGGGGTTGGGTGACCTCGACAAAAGCAGCTGTCTCTCGTCCACGATTAACCTGGTCTGCCAATCCTAGGCCTATCATAGTGCCATAAGGTGTTTCCCATGTTGTTTTTGGATTTGTGGAGTAATAAGGTTTGGTGCCATTGGAATATGTAGCTGAAGCGTCAAAGCTATATTGAGGTAAGAATTGATTGCGAGCCACTTCTAAAGTAAACCGATCGACTGTACGTTGTAGTTCGGCGGAACGAATTTGGGGATTGTTTCGAAGTGCTAAGGCAATAGCGTCCTGTAATGATAAGTACTTAGGTACAAAACAGGGATCATTTCTGTGAGGAATATCTCTGGGGATTGCAAAGAGGGACCCTGATATTAAAAACAGTAGAACAATGAGGGGTTGAAAACGAGCTCCAAGTAGGGTCATTTTATTAGCTTTATCACGTGATTTTACCCGGGCAGCGAAGGAAGGCGAAATGGTACAGCAAATTCCCCGCCATGGCAACTTTTGCTCACTAAAGTTATATGTTGAACGGGCAGGTATAGTCAAACCTTCTGGATTATTATAGAATCTCGCGTTAAATCAACTAATCATTGCTTTCTCAGGAGAAAAAATGAAAATAAAACAAGTAGGTCTATTTTTGGGCACGTTGCTACTCACACTTTCTAGCTATGCCAACCTCAAAAGCTCTAGCATCACATTGATAGGTGGTACGATTAAGCCCCACGAAACGCTGACAATCGCTTTGACCTCTTTACTACCAGGTGTTAAATATAATGTTACTGCGAAAATTAATGATGCCAACAATAAGAAAAATAAAGTGATTTTAAAAGCTGAGCAGGTCGGCGAGTATGGATATTCTTGGTGGGGTATCACATTAAATGGTAGATATATAAGTGGCTCTCAGTTTATGTTAAACCAAGTAGATAACACGGTTGACTTTGAGCTCTCCGATTGTACTACCCCCATTACAATAACTAACTTAGATGATGCTGACTCAGTGATAGTAACTGCTGTAGCAACTCCATCAGTAAGCAATTAATTTAAATTATCTGCAATAAAAAAGGCTAGTTGCGAAGCTAGCCTTCATGCAGACGTATTATCTATCCCAAGGATCAATAATCCTACACCGTCTTATAACAGAAATCACTAACGTTTCGTGTAACAACCTCAAATAATGGTGTAAAACTTGGTTATCTAAGTCCAGAATATTTTGAAGCATAAATGGGGGGTCGCATAGTTGAGTGTCTGTCTTTTCGGGGGCAGATCAATATACTTTACATAAAAAAAGAATATCTTAGCATGCAATCTTTTTTACACCTTTTAGCTACTTTTTTCGTGCGCTATTTCTCTGGGGCAGCCATTTATATTAACTTAGTAGAGCACCATGCTAGAAAGTCCTGTGGTACTGAATTAGCAAAACTTTCGTTACTTTTTTTCTTCTCCTCACTAATCTTGAGCCAGTGCGTCCTTTTAATTAGTGAGTAGTTACTTTTTTCTTCGCTATGATTTTGCATAGTATTTCCCCATGGTCATTGAATGATAATAGAACCTCATTTTCAAATAAAAAAAGTGGGGTGGATTTACCGCTTACCTACAAAACAGGATGATGCTGACTTTTTGCTTGAATTGTGCAAAATTTGAACCAGATTACACCTTTCTACCTCTAAGCATTGGCAGACGCAGGGAATTATATTGTGGCTAAACTTAAATTGGTGCACTTTCACCCACAGAAATTTAACCTCTTACCTTACTGCGATGCCGCTTTATGTAAATACAGCGGTAATATCTTAGTGAGTTATAAATCTAAAGACATCAAGCTCGACTTTTTCTTGGGTAGAAACAGAGTGGCGAGTCTCAAAAAACATAGTAAACATGCATAAACTACTATAGAATTCTGCCTCATCAATCGCACTGTTATTATATCCGGAGGAAAAATGAAAATAAAACAAATAAGCCTATTGCTGATCATGTTGGTTATTAACTTTTCCGGTTATGCTAGCCTAAAGAATTCCAATATCACATTAATAGGTGGTTCAATTAAGCCACATGAAACATTGGTAATATCTTTGAGCCCATTGCTGCCAAATGTTAGCTATAATGTGTTGGCAAAAATCAATGATCCAAATAATAAAAAAAATAAAGTTATTTTAAAAGTTCTGCAGGAGGACGACGGGGGCTCCATGACCGCTTTCTTTGTAAATAATGTACTAGTGGCGGGCCCTCAGTTTCGTTTAACCCAAGTTGATAATACAGTTATACTTCGAGTTTGGAATAACATTAACCCAATTACAATTACTAACCTAGATGATACTGATTATGTCACAGTGACTGCAACAGCAACTCCATATTCGATTAATTAGTACTTGTGCACGAACAGTTAAATTTTTGTAGACTGTATAAATTAAATAATCTCATCGTTAAATCGGAGAAAAAATGAAAATAAAACAAGTAAGTCTTTTTTTGGGTATGTTGATTATAAACTTTTCTATCTATGCTAACCTGAAAAGTTCTGATATCACATTAGCAAGTGGCACGATTAAACCACGTGAAATATTGATACTATCTTTAAGCAAATTAAGCCCGGATGTTTCATATTTTATTGTTGCAAAAATTAATGACCCAAACAATAAAAAGAATCAAGTTATTATAAAAGTTAAGCAGGAACGGGGTAGGCTAGGATGCTACAGCGTCTTTTTAAATGACAAATTTATGGCTAACGCTGAGGATGGCCCTCAGCTTAGGTTAACTCAAGCTGATAACACAATTGACTTCCTCTCTATGGATCCCTATTTTACTACTGTTGCACCGATTACATTCACTAACCTAGATGAGACTGACTCGATAACATTGACTGCTGTAGCCACTCCAGTGGTTAACGATTTTTAGCAATCTTAAGGGCACCTCTAGAAATTAGAGACTTTTATTTAAGTTGAGACGGGGAAAATTTTTAAAGCAATTTTGTTGGTCGCTTTGTAAGCGGTAAATCTACCCCATCTTTTTAATTTTAAAAATAAGGTTAATATTATCACTCTCAAAACCAATGAGGAAATAATATGCAAAATCTTGTGGAAGGAAAAGTCGATCACCAACTAGCTAAAAAAAACCACTGGCTCCAGATTATTGAAGAGTGGGAAAAAATAACGAAAGCGAAAGAATATAGCGTGATCGTTAGGGAATTAAATTAAGCACCTTCACATAATGGCGTTCAAAATTTTCACAGAAGAGTAAAGAAAAAAGCCATTTGCAAAACTAGAGGTGCAATCTACTACTCCTGCTCAAAATAATCTATTCATAAAGATTGAGTTATCTTCTAATATAAGACTCGCAGTTCCACTTGCTCTTAATACGGTGATCTTAATAAGCTTTTTCACATCTTGGGAGTGACTAAATGCTTAAATTGAAAGAGGGGATAGAAATATATTAGCCTTGAGCCGATTGATATGCACGTAGCAATTGATAGCCTAGTCTACTTGGTCACAAATGAATTTGGCAAAAATCCACAATTAGGGCATTTGTTTTTATTTTACAATAAGCGCAAAGATAAAGGTAAATTATTTTCTGGGATGGTGTCGTTCTTCACTATAAGCGGATGGAAAAGCATAGTTTTCATGTTCCAAAGATCAGAGGTAAAAACAAAATAATCATCACTCAAACGCAAGTGAATCGGATTATCAGCAGGGCTTGATTACATGCTTATGAGCAAATTTTATGAAATAAAATTATCATGCATACGCAAAATCAGGCAATAATTTAATATTTTGATATAATGCTTTTATGAACGAAACAACAAATTATGCAGAAAAAAGTAAAAAAGATTTAATTGATCTTTGTAAAAAGCAGAGCGAACAACTGACGCAACAACGTGAACAAATAAAAGCCCTTACCGAATATCTTTCACTTGCTCGTCAGCGCCAGTTTAGAGCGAAGTCTGAAAAATTTAATGCGAATCAGCTAAATTTTTTTGATGAGACAATCTTACCAAAAATCTGAAGAGGTAATGGGTGACCCCTTTACCTTCCATTTTATAAGTGCAGCAAATTCATCCATCAGCAATAACACAGAATACGACTCGTCTTTTTTCGGCTAAGAGCGTGTCATCACATCAATGAGCACAAAAATATTTATCAACTCCAAAGTTAAAGTTGCTTTTACCCAAAATGATTTAGAGACACCAAAATGGGTGAGTGATGTTGTGTGTACAAAAACATTACGGTTGAAGTACACCACTCGTCGGCTTCCGGATTTTTTTGATGTAACACAGTCATTAATGTTATGGTGCATCCTTTGTTATTACCACAGGAAATATTGTGTCTCTCGCCTAATAAAGTACTACTAATGGTCGAAGGTCACGCCCCGATAATGAGCCAAAAATTATGCTGGGATAATGAGGGAGGGTTAGGGGAAGTAGAGGAGCAATCGCATTATTCTAATCTCATAAATTACCCGTGAGGCGCAGTCAACAGTTTTTATTAGAGACGAGATGCAACCAGAGATTGTTTAAGTGGATGAAATTAATGTCTTCATTTAAGCTTTTGATTTAATTGAAATAATTTTATTTTGTTATTAGTATTACATATAAACACTCACAAAGAAAAGCGTCAATATCTCACAAATCTTTTTGAGGTCTTACGATACAATGCTGCACATGGTTTGATCACGATAAAGAATTAAGTGGCAATATGCCCCCTTTGTCTATCCACCTTTGAGCGCTATGGACTTCATTATTAAAACGGACTTTTCCTCTCAGATTATCAAGCCCTACCAAATATAAAAAATCTAAAAATCTATGTGAATGGACTCATTTTCAAATATTAATAAATAAGCAGTCTATGCTGTTTACTTCGGGTGAGAACATGAAAAATAATCGCATTAGCTTGACTGAGTTTAATAATGGTGAACAAGAGAATCATAAAAAACGTCACCCTTTTGATGGTGGTACAGATGAAGAAAATCCAACTTTACGTTTATTAAACCGACCATCGACTGTATCGTGCATTGATATTGAAAAGTGGAATAACTACTTACGCTATCAAAATCGCCTCTTTTTACCACTGATTGCTCAACTTATCCCAGCCATCATACACAAAGAAATCCCAAAAAGGAGCGCAAGATTATTTCAAAAAGGTTCCGGGCATACCTTTGCATTGCTTACCAATAAGGCAATTGGTAGCTTGCAATTGACCTTTGGCACCGTATGGCCGGTGATTTTTTACATCGCGCTTTTCAATGACTGGCGTCTATATAACGCAAACAGTGATCTGCAATACGGCACGAGCAGCGCTGATATTTTTTTAGGTGATGCATCTAACCAGCTCACTCTATCAACCAATTGGGGCAGCGATATTCCTGGCAATCACGCTTTTAAAGCAGGTTTAGGATTAATGATAGCGTTGCCTATTGCGGCTAGTATTGTTTGGTCATTCATCCATCTTATGTGGAAGAATCCATACCTTAAAACTGATAAGAATCTGCAGGACTATTTTGATACAAAACCGTGGGTTTTCATTTATGGAATGTTGCGACGTCTTGAATGGGAATTATTATGGAACGCTGATATTCGGGATCCAGACCGTAAACAAATGTTTGAAACACTAAAGGAATATACTTCGCCTTACTCATTTATGAGAATGCGCGTTGCAAGTGCATTCGCAAAAATTATTGCAGGCACCTATGTAAAAAAGGATTCAGGTCTAACCACTTTGATAGAAATGCATGAAGCTGCTGTTATTAAATTGAAAGAGTTCATCACTGATGACCCAAACCTCATAGTAAGATTGTATGCACAGTATAAATTATGGCAAGTGGGCTATTCCAGAAACCCTGCTATGCACGTTGTATTTGAGGTTGGGTTTTTGCTTATTACTATAATGCAAGCTTTCGCTTTTGCTCGATATCTTGAAGTAGTCGTAAAGAAGAGTCATGAATTAAAAACGTTCAATGATAACAAGGAAACTTGTGAGACAAAAAAACATGAACTTTGGCGTTACGTGCCCGAAATCGGCAACTATGACTGTGTGGTATGTGATTGGCCCATGGTCTATTTGCGAGATAAATATACAGCTCAGGGATGTTTAGACGGATTACTGCGCTCCCAAGATGATATATCTCCTTATTTAAAAAGATTGAAAGAAATCGTTAAGTATGGAGAGGGCATCGAATCCATTGATATGTCGAGCAGAAAAATTGCAGACTGGGAGGAAGAAAAGTTAAAGCTTTTCTTAGATGTATTTTCGCCCTTACCCTCACTACAACTTTTTAATGCTTCAAGTGCAATCCCTAATACAATTTGGCCAAATGATAAAAAGATTGAATATTTAAACCAATTTTTTAGGACTAAAACAATTCATTCGCTGGATATGTCAGGCCAAAATTTAGGCGCCAGCAATTTTTATAATTTATTGAAAACATCCGATGGATGGATCTGTGCACCCTATTTAGATGTTACGGATAACAAATTAGGAGATTTGGGCTTTAGCTACTTAAAATCAGTCACGGAATATTGTAAGGTTGGGACACTAGCAGCGTCATACAATGGTGTTACGCCGAGGGGAATTTTTCAATTTTCATCGAATCTAACAACCCCAATGTTAGATGAGCTCTACTTAAGAGGCGCTAATGTAGATCAAGCCAGTTTTGAAACAGTAGTTGAAAGCGTTAGTCAAAATAAAATCAAAGTATTTGATATTTCATTCAGTGATTTAACCGGCATTGACATGGGTAATTTTGACCAAAAATCGAGCGGTTGCGCGCTTGAAACATTTGAAATGGAGGGATGTTTTCTAACGGATAATCAAGTTAATAAAATGGGCCCTTCTTTCAAAAATATTCCGTTCAAAAAAGTAGGGGTAGCCAACAATGCTTTCAATAGTTGGGGCGGAACTTCTTTAATTTATAATGTTCAATATACCACCATCACAAGCCTTAATTTGAGAGGTAATCATCTGGATGATGACTTCATAGAGAATGTTATTCCCATGTTGCCCGACCTAAAAATTGAACATTTGGATCTGTCAAACTGTCCTATCTCCCCTGAAGCTTTTAATAGTCTCATTGACAACCTTCCACCTACACTAAAGTATTTAAATCTCTCTGATACTCAATTTGATGACATTAATTTGGAACAATTAATTATTGCGCTGTTAACAAAACTAAAAAACCTTGAATCATTGGTTTTAAATTCTACAAAGATAACGGATTTGGGTATTGAAAAGTTAGCCGAAAAAATTATAAAAATTAATTATCCTCTAAGAGCGCTCTATGTGCGAAGAGCTCAGATTACGAATAAGGGCCTGGGATTTTTATCACAAGCATTGCCGGGAAATAGCTTTTTAACTATTTTGGATATCAGCGGTATTAATGCGGATTCGGTGGGCGGTGCTGCGTTAGCCCAAGCATTATCTAAACAAAATGCCCTGCAAGAATTATATATGGACGATGTACCTTGGGGCAGTGCCGGCATCGCTGTTGCACAGCGACTCATTACACCCATTGATAATATGGATTACTTAGATCGTCCGACTATAAGCCTAGATCAAAAGCGCAAGCTAGCAGAGGCTAAACCCAATACATTTTTGACCACATTAAGTATGCGCAATTGTAATCTAACCGTAGAGACAGCAAGAACGCTGTGTCGAGTGCTGCCGCGCACGCATATTGCTATAGATCATTTTTATGTGGCAGGAAATAGTTTTGATGAAAACCCTTGCACGTCATCCAGTAATCACTTAAAGCCTTGGTTAAACTTAAGTCTTTTTACAAAAACGTTTGAGCTGATCAAAAATATCTTTACTTTTGATACCGCGGAGTCTAAACAACACTCTTTTAAAATGGAAGCTTCTGGAAACGCTAGTTTGATATCCCGCACATCATTTTTTTCTAACTCGGTTGATAGCCGATGTTTAATGCCCCGTTCTCAATCACAACCTTCGCTGAATCCCCTTATTCCGGATATAAGTGGCGTTATATATCTCAGTGTTTATCTGTTAAATTTTATGGGCGCTCTTGTCTCCAACTCCTCGCATCAGGTACATTTCTTGTCTGAAAATGAAAAAATAGTCTTAAAGAAATTGCAACAAAATTTGGCGCGGATCAGTCAAGATTTAGCAGCCCAACAAAAAAGTAATTTAGGCCAATCGGGCTTAGTGACTGATAATTTACAGCATTGTCAAAAGACATTGAGTGTGTGTGCGAAAACGCTCAAAACTGCCCTTCACTATAATCAAATCAGTGAATCAACACTGCAAGATTTAGTGCAGCAAACAAGCCGAATGCAGAATTTAATTCATCGGCATGCTGTGCAAAATAGACAATTCAAAAATATCACTGTGAAAGAGCGGCGTGTTGAGCGGCGTCATTTAAAAACCGGTAAAACCAGCCACGCAATTATCAGACACGATATTGTGACAGGTAAACTCGAATCTACCGTAATGTCGCGACCTCGCGTTACTGAACCGAGCAGTCCCATTTCATTCTTTGGTCGAGTAAGTCAGCTATTTGATTTTTGGAATCCGCAACCAAAGACGCAACGCTTTGCAGAGGAAGACTCCTGCAACTTTTCTTTCAAACATTGATTTTCTGTCAACAATTTATAAAATAAAGGTAAGCACATGATCGCATCTCCATACTCAATTGTTACCGGACAAGGTTTAGGGGTTTCCTATTCATCGTTACAACAGGTAGGCGATATATTCCCTGCTAAAGAATTTGGTCAAGGAAAAGTAAAAATACATGTGAATGTCGCTAATGGTAATCTAGTGGTGTTTGATCATGTGTGCCGGTTAGTTGAAGCGAATGGCCCGTTAGAATTTTATTATGTCTTTAATCACCAACCCAATAACCAGTGGTGTTTGGCGGCGGATGCAAGACGTTTCAAGCAATTACCTAACCCTTCGCAGCCTAATATACCGGGTATTTTAATTGAGTTAGATGGTCATGAGACGTCTTATATTTATGATCCTGTGCAAAAAAAATATAAGGCTCCCGGGTTAAATAATGGTACTCCCTATTTAATTTATGATAACAATAATAATCAGTGGCAGTGGTACCATCCTTACACCAAGATCACTGAAATTTACGATGCTGCAGGCTTATTAAGAAAAAAATATGATGAAGAGGGTCGTACATCCACCTATGAGTATGATACCGGGTCTCGTTTAAGTGCGATCATGGGCGCGTCAGGCACAAGATACGAAATTTATTATACACCCACTAATGTCAGTATTTATCTTGTTCGAGATGATCAGCACCGCTCTCAATTAGCAAATTACCTATTTGAAAATGGTCAGTTGACGGAATCGCAGGTAGGTGATTATAAAATCAATTATGTTTATCCTGCTAACCAGCTAACTTACATTCTCCAATCCGACGGTACGCGTTGTACATTTGGTTATACAGGCGAAAATCATGCTTTTGTAGATGTTATTTATGCAGGAAAAAATAGTCGGACACGTTTTGATTATAGCCAACCCTTACAAGTTTCTATCAGTGACCCAAACTTTCAACTGACAAAAATTTATATGGATTCGGCTTCGCGCATCACTCAGGTAGACCGTCAAACGGGCTATAGCAATCTAGATAAAGCTATCGATACCACAAAATATACCTATACCCAATCAGGCCAACTTGAATCCGTGATCGATCCTGATCATGGCGTGACAGAAAACACCTATGATCCCCTCTTTGATTTACGCATAAAAAAGAAGGCTCCTAACAATCAAACTATACAATATTTTTACGGGCAATCCGATCAACCAGAATTATTTGCTCAGGCTAAAACGCTGACGGATGATATTCAAGCGGTGACGTATTTTATTTATGATGATAATTATGATAAAAAAGGGCATCGATTTTTACGTTTTGAAATTAGCCCCGAAGGGCGTGTGATAGAATATGTTCCCTTCATTAATTCACAGTTGGACGGCTATGGCTACCCACAGTATAAAAAAATCTATTTAACTAATTTCTTTAAAAGAGACAATTCAGAACCCACACCCATTTCATTGCTAGACATGTTAACGTGGGTGAGTGCACAAAATCCGCAGGAAATCGGTCTTAATGGATATTTTTATGACGAACGCGGGCAATGTTCGGTAATTAAAACCTATGCAGAAATTGACGCGAAGGGCAAGGGCATGCCGCAAGGCATGGGTTATACCAGCCAATTCAAAGATGAGTTTGGCAATCTAAAAGTATTGGCCGAACAACAAACAGATACGACTTATACTACTACGAGCCAGAAATTTGATGCACTGCAACGACGGGTTGATTTGTTTGATCCGCTAAACTATAACACCCATGATGATTATATTACTGATCCCAGCATTCCATTACAAATTAAAGAGACCTATCCGAATAAACAAGTCAATTTAAAACAGCTCGATCAACTGGGATTGGTTTCGTCAAACAAAAATATTTCAGATTTACTGCAGCAAACGCGGGAAACAAAATATTCCCGCGATCTAATCGGTCAAGTTATTGTTACCACTTTGCCGGATAAAACACTTATTATTTCATTTTATGATCGTCAAAATCGCTTAGGCTTCACCGTTAGTCAATTGGGACGGGTGATCGAGTATCAAGAAAATGTGCAACAACACTATCGAGCAACCATTGAGTATAATTATAACGTAGATGTTAAAGCGTTATTCCCCATTCCGACTTTGTTGCCGCAATTAAGTATATTACAAGAACAGCTTGCAGCGCAGGATCATAGCCTGGATCGTATTCACTATGAATTTTTGGATCTTTCGGGAAGAGTTCAATATGAAGTTGATGCAGATAACTATGTCATTGAAAACCGGTATGATCTAGCTAATCGGGTAATCGGAAAAATTCATTATGATGATCCATTAACAGAACAACAACTGCAAAATTTAAAACAAGGTGGTGCTATTACCTTAATTCCTGATAGCAACAAAGATCGGTGGTGGCAATATTTTTATGATAAAGATGACAATCTCCTTGTAGAGCAAGACCCAGCTGGTTATGTCATTGAGAAAAAATACGATGCAGGCAATCGTTGTTATGAAAAAATTAGTTATGCTACTAAAACTGAGCATAAACCCAATGTAAATGATGTTATGCCACCGGTTAACAGCGAGAAGGATGCGCACACTTATTACTATTACAACGCGCGTAGTCAATGCACTTTAGAAGTGGATCCGGAAAACTATGTCACGACTCACGCTTACAACCCTTGCGGATTAGCAAAACAGGCCACTCGCTATGCTACCCCACTGCATAAACTTTGGAGAGATAATAATAATCTACCCGTGCCTACACCTTCTTCTGAAGATCAAAAATCTACTTATGAGTACGATGAAAAAAATCGCCTTGTGAAAAGTTCTTTACCCTTTAACAAAATCGCTGAAAAAAATTACGATAGTATGGATAGTACCCTCTTAAATAAGGCCTACGATGGCACGGTTAAAGGGGGTTTTGATGATGACACCTTGCGTGCTCATGCTATGTTATATGATCAATTCGAACAACTGACTAAAGAATCTGATACTGAAAACCCTGAGCAACAGTTTTATGAACACAAATATGATGATACGGGTTTAAAAATAAAAAGTATCAATCCTTTAGGCCATCCCATTTATTATTTCTATGATTTAGATCGAAGACCGACGGTAGTGATTAACGCCCGCGGTGCCATCATTGAAACTACTTTAAATAGTTTTAATGAAATTACCGAAATGCGTAAATATGATCAAAAAATCTCTCCGACGGATCTTTTGTTATTGACCGGCGGCTTTATCACGCCGGAATTTCGAACTACCTTAAATGCTTTACAGCAAGCAGATAAAGACGCAATTACGTGTTATGTGCGCAATAAGCGGGGCTTAGCCGAAAAAATAATCGACCCTGAAAACTATGTAACTCAAAAAACCTATACTGCGTTTAAGCAGCCGGATGAAGAGATACTGCCCCTTAGTCAAACCACTTATTATAAAATAAAACATGAATATGAGATTCGTGGCCTGGAAGCTAAAACTGCTAAGATTGCGAGTGATAACCAGGAAATAACCCATGATCATTATGAATACAATAACCAGTTTGGTGCTAAAACCGCTCATTATGATGCACTAGACAATAAAACCCAGTTTATTAATGATCGCCTCGGTCGCACTGTGCAAGTCATCGACCCTGAAAATGTTACCCGTGAAACGTTGGTACTCGATGGATTTGATCGTGTCATTACCAATACTAATTCATTAAGCCAAGCCACCACCCATGTGTATAACCAAGCTACGCGCAGTCAGCAAACTATTTATCCTAAAGGCAATAGTGAGCTAGTTATTAAAAACGTTTTTTCTGAAAATGTATCGCACGAAGATGGTGTAAATAATAAAGAAACCTGGCGTCATGAATCAGCGGGTAAGGCCACCCAGCACGCGCAAGAAGTGCCAAGTGAAGCCAAAAATTATGTGATAGAAGATGGGTATGATGTAATTCATCTTCAAAATAGCCATATTGATGCCAACAAAAATCAAACGAAATTTGTTAATAATAGTGTCGGTAGCTTGGAACAAATTATTGTAGATCCGGACAATGCTAAATTAATCACGCAGTTTGAATTAGACGCCTGGGAAAGAAGGACGTTAGAAATAGATCCGTTAGAGCATCGCACATCGAATGTGCATGATAAACGTAATTTATTAACCCAACAAATTGTTGATCCTATTCCGGTCGGAGCACCTATAGACGAAGCGAACACACATTTAAATTTAACTCATACCACCCAGTACAATGGTCAACAAAAAAAATCATTTGAAATGCAAGGTATTACCCCGCTTGATAATATTTATAACGCGGCTTTTGAACAAGACGCTATTAATCGCGACATCGGCAAGGTCATTGATTTGCCACCGCCCGGCAAAGGCGAGCCCTTAAATCTAACGTCCACCTTAAAGTTAGATGCCGTCAACCAAGTGGTTGCGACCATCGATGAACACGACTACATAACGTATTATTTTTATGATAAATGTGGCCGAGAACGCTTTAAAGTTGACCCCGAAAATGGCGTTATCGAAAAAAGATACAATACCGAAGGCGATGTCATTTACGAATGCCACTATAAAAGTATTTTAACTCAACCGATAAGCGAGCAAACCACCCTCGCTCAGATGGTAGATTTTGCGACTAACTTACACAATCTTGAAGATAAGGAACTCTGGTTTTTCTACGATGAAAATAGATTAGAAAGCTTCACGCTCAATAATTTAGGCGCCGTTACCGAGAAACGCTATGATAACGCCGATCGCAAAGTGGCCGATATTATGTATGCCACTAAGGTTGACGTTACCAAGGCTAAAAATAATACCACCTCTCAAATGGCCGCCTTAATGAAGGCTAACCCCAGTCCCTTGGACCGCAGAACGACTTACATCTTGAGTCCCTGTATTATTACCGGCAAACGTTTAGAGCGATTTAAAATTGATCCGGAAGGGTACGTATTAGAATCTCGGTTTGACGATAATGGCAATTCAATCACTGAAATTTTGTATGCCCAAAAAGCCCCGACTCCTGAGCAGCTTACCACGTTATCGGAGGCGGAAATTTTTACCCGTTCACAAAGCAATGATCCGAACAACGCAACGACCTTTACGGTGTATGATGTTCGCAATAATCCGATTTACCGCGTTTACCCAGAAGGTAATGTCACGTTTTATGCGTATGATAAAAATAGCAATATGACGCTGGAATGTCGCTTTGGTCATAAGCTGGAGCCGGTGCCACAAGATTATGCTGTATTAGTCAGCACGCTGAAGACGGCGGAATGGACGCCGGATAAAACCAAGGGTGATCGTATTTCAACGTTTGAATATGACGCCGCCAATCGCCGCTGCAAAGTCACCGATCCACGGGGTAACAGTGAGGAATTTACCTATGATGCCATGGGTAATAAGCTCACCCATACCGACAAAAATAAGGCGGTATGGTCTTATCTTTATGACCGCGATAATCGCGAGATTGCCTATACCAGTCCTAAATCCACCATAACCTTAGTATCTTATAGTCCGGTGTTCGGGAATACCGGTCAACTGAGCGCAACAGAAGATGAAGTGCCCGTCACGCGTCAAAAAATCTATAACAAGGAAAATAATTCCATAACGGTTATCGAAGGCGCGGGGCGCAGTGATGCGCGGGAGATGACCACCTATTACAATAAATGCAATAAACCCCTGCGTATTGAAGTACCCCGAGCGGCAGTGGATAATCCCAATGCCCAGGTAGATTTTAAAAATCCGCCGGTGATAGTGGGACCGGTAACGAGCGGCTTTATCTATGATGGTAAGTGCCAACTGGTGGTGTCAACCGACGAAGCGGGGAATGTTACCTTTTTTGTTCACGATAGCATGGGTAATCAGCGCTTTGTAATTGATGGGGAAGGCAGTATCACGGAAACCCAATTCGATGCCTTTAATAAATCAACGCAAGAAACTAAATATGCTAAATCCCTTGACCCGGTAAAATTAAAAAATGATTACGCCAGTAAAGGCATTACGCTTGCGACCATGACCGATTTGATGGTCGGAATACCGGATATTACCAAAGACCGTACGACTAAATTTAAGCGCGATCGCCGCGATAATATTACCCTAGAAGAAAAAGGCCCCATTTTTTATTATTGTGCGAATGAGGTTAAGCCGGATGACTGGAACTCTGGCACAGCCCTTACCCAATTTAAAAAAGACTATAATGCGCGCGGTAAATGTTGTCTCGAATCGAAACTGATTAATCCCGATACCAAAACGTGGGCAACCACGCTTTACTGGTTTGATCGTAATGGTAATAAAGTGGCGACGGTTAATCCGGACCTTTATGTCATCATTGATATCATGAATAGCTTTAATGAGGAGAGGGAACATCGTGAATATGCTAATGCGCTTTCAGAAAGTCCTGATCCTGCCATGTCGGTTGCTGCACTTATTGAAAAAGTAATTCAGAATCCTGCCAAGGATAGAATTACGAAAACGAAATATAACCCTAACGGCTTCGCTGAAAAAATAACGTACGTTAACGCTGATTTTCAGAAATTAATTAAACAAGATGAATTTTATACCTTAGTCGATGTTACGAGTGATTTGGATATTCTTCAGACGTATACCCCTACGGATAAACTTGATTCCGTCACCGATGCCCGAAAAAATACTTATTCTATTTATTATGATCAGCGTGATATGGAAATTGCGCGTACGGGGGTACCTCGCGAGAGTTTGGATGATAACGATAAACCACTCACCCTCGTGCCACTGACCTATTATGGGGTCAATTTTGCTGGAGAACGGGTGCGCACTCGCCGCTTTAAACAAGGCGCGGCATATCCCTTAATAGACACGCCGCCTGCTCGAAAAAAAGCGGATCCAGAAGATCAAGAAGAATTAATTCTCAACAATAGCCAAGGCAACCCGGCCTTCACCCAAGATGCCCAGCGAACATTATTTGCGATGACCTATACCGCAACTCAAAAACAAGCGCGCCGTTGGCATCAGCTCAGTAACTGGCAATTTGACCCGAAGCTGGTGTTGCAATTTAGAAGCGTGTCCGTTATGGCGGAAAAGCGTTCTGGTTATGATCGCCGTAATTTACTGCTCGTAACGGCTTTTTATACTACTACTTATGAACCGATGAGTAAGAGTGAGTTAGTCCTGGATCGGTCAACCTATCGCCTGCGTGATAGTTTTGGTCAGATCATCGCAGAGGGACGTGACGGTATTACCTACCCGCTGCGCGCAGAGTTTGATTTAGTGGGCCACGTTTGGAAAACAAATGCCGGTAAAGGTGCCTATTACCTCAAATTACAAAATGCCGCGCAACAAGATACGCTTACCCTTCGTTCCCCTTGGACAGACTTCGAGTCGCTAAGTTATAAAGAACTGTCGGAGGTGATGACGATGGATATGGGGCAGGCAGAGCGCACCGAACTGGCTCGCTCACTCAGCGGTAATATCATTGCAGAAATATTACCCGCCTATTTTGAAGACGTTAATATGCAGTCCCTTCCCGTACCGCTTTGTATGCAACCGGTGCAACAGCAAACGGACAATGGCCCGCAATTTTTAATTACTTTTCCCTTGCCGCAAGAGCGCGCCTATCGATTGAAATTCCTTATTAAAACCCATGGCGGTGGGGTTCAAACCGAATTGCCTATTATTATACAGGGTGAAGAACTGCGTGCAGTCGATGTCAGTCATTTGGCGACAGATCTTTATGACTATGAATTGCTCTATCAAATCACGGTACCTGGGAAGCCGGAACCGATCGTTGCTTATAAAACGCAAGGCACTGTGCAATTTGATTCTAACAATACCACCACGAGTCACAACTTAGTGGCGCTAAGTGCTTCCGATACCACCGTTAAATTAACCGGAAAAACGGCCGGACTGACCCGCCTTGAGTTATGGCAGGGCACACAAAAAATTGCCGACCTTAGTTATCAAGGGGAAACACTGCTTGATTTAAGCGCTTATCCTTCGGGCGCTTATACGTTACACCCATTTTATAGTGCGATAGCGGGTGCGCCCACTTTAGCGTTTACCCTTTACACGCCGATCGCGGCGCCCGCGCCTTTATCCCGGGAAATTGATTTTTCTATCGCGTTAAGCATAGAAGCGCAAACCGCTACCGTCACGCGCCAAATTAATCCTTCTTTTGCCGATAAAACGCTGCGCTTAATCTGTGATTACGTAGGGATAGATGCCGAGCCGTATCAACAATCCGTCACGCTTACGCCGCTGGATAATCAATTCAGCTTTGACCATGAGGTGAAAAGTATTGCGTCGTTAAGCGTAGATTTAGCGATGCCCCCGAGTGTAAATGAACAAGAAACGCTGTGGATTCCGCTCTTAATTGCCGCCGTACCTGAAGATCAAACGGCCCCTAAACGAAAAGGAGCGCGGCGTTATCAGGCGCTGTTCCCCGACGCTAAAGGTCAGCTCACGCAAGCAAAATATTTTGAACGTACCCGTTTACAGCACGCGGATATTTTTGCGGCGTTAGGCACGAGCGCCGCCGATTTTGTGACGACGTTACGTAACCTAAATCCGGGAATAGCCGCGCCCGCCTTAGCGCAGGAAATCATTGAGGCGCTTGATAGCGGTAGATTTATTTCGAGCCAAGATGCGGCGTGGCAAACGTTACAGCAGCAACACCACCTCCAGCAAGCCGTAATGAAGAAACTCATTCAGCGCTTGGAAATAGCGCTAGATTGCGATGTTTATCATTTAGATTCGCAGGGTGTTTACGCACTCTTACAAAATAATGATCAAATGGTGTTCTTAAAAGAATACTTACGCGCGGAAGTGGCGTTGGCAGATTGCGAACGTGAACTGATCAACTTCTGTCATGATAAAGCGGTGGTCGCAGAATATATTAGTTTCCTCACGACCCATTTTCCGGGTGATAAAAGTGTCTTACTTTATGCAAAAGCTAAAAATATTCCGATCACCTGTTGGGCGGCCAATAAAGCTAATCCCACCCAAATGAAAATGCTGGGTGATGAGGCGTCGACACCGGATAGCCAGCACTTGTTTATCCACCATGGCCAAGTGTATGCGTCGCTAAGAGAGGTGGGTAAACCGCAGTCAGCAAAACCAAAGCCAGCCGAGCTCAATGAGGACAGTGATTGGGTCGTAGTGGATAACCCCGATAAAAATTTAAACGAATGGCTGGATCTTAAGAGCGGTAAATCCGTGCAAATTGTTAATGCGGTGTTCGCGCCGCGCACGCTTCTGTATATCACGCCGTTTGCCCCGTTCACGGAAATGCCGACGGTGACATTTTTAGATATGAGTCTGGATCGCAAGGCGCAAATTGCCTATCTTACGCCGCTGCCTTTGATCACCGATACCTTGCAAAGCGTCGTGTTGGATGTCAGTGATATGCCGGTGGGGTTATATCCGTATAAGGTCGCCAGTTACGAAAATCTATTTAGTATTACCCGCGGCAACCCCGTTTATCCGAGTCAAAGTTATCCGACGAAAATAGATGGTTCATTTACGCCGGTATTAACTGACGTGAAAAAAACCACGATCCATCCGATCCGCTACTACACCTACAATGCGTGGAGCCATAAGCTTCAAGAAGTCAATGCGATTGGGGCGGTCACCAATCGAGAATATAATTTCCGCGACCAGGAAAAAAAGACCATCGAATCGCCGGTTAGCTGCTATGAAGAAGAAATAATTAACGGCTATGTCAAGTACACCCTGAGTGCCACGCCCCTGCGCCCGACGACTTACCATGGCTACGATGAATCCGGTCATTTTATTGGGATGACTAACCCGAAAGGCAATACGAGCGGGATTAAGGTGGATGCGGCCGGGCAGGAGGTTGAAGAATATCTAGCCGATGGCACGCGCACGCGCCAGAATGTGTTTGATGCATTAGGGCGAACCAGCCGCTATCAAGATATGACCGACGCGTGGTGGCATCAGTATTTTAATCACAACAATCATATTACTAAACTCAGCTCACCCGAAAAGATTGATCAGTTTTTTGGTTATAACGAACTGAATATCGGCAACTATGATGCGGATGCGAATCGCACCTACCGTCGGAACTATGATGCCACCGGTTTTATGGAGGCGTATTTCCAGCCGCTGGGCGAGATCACGATTTTAACGAAGGATCGTAATGATAGGGTGCTGCATATCACGTATCCGGATGGCACGTCGCTGGAGTATACCCGCAACTACTTTGGACTGGAGCAGACCCACACAGATTTAAGCGGCGCCGAATATACCAGTGCTTATAACTATGTCGGGCTGTTAGTGATCCGCTCCGGCAGAGGCGGTGATCACGGTCAAGGGTTGTTAGTCCATCGCGTCAGTATCAATACGGATAATGGCCCGGAGTGGCATATCAGTGCTTATGTCACCGCCGTGGCTAACTTCATCTTAAAACGCCGCTATCTTGCCAGCCGCTTAACGAGTGAAGAGTCCAATGGTGTCACGACAGAGTATGGTCTGGATGAGGAAGGGCGATTAGTGCAGCGTATCTTAACGATTCAAGATGACTCGTCAGTGACCAGCAAACGCACCCAGCATAATTATTTAGATCTGCTGACCCGCGACATTAGGTTAACGGATGACAACCTGACGTTAACACCCGGCTATGATCTTAATAGTAACCGCGTGCACTTAAACAGTCGGTTAACGATCAAACACAAAAAGTTGTTCGATAAAGAGAGCTGGAACACGTTTTCTCAAACGGATAACGAACTGATCAGCGGTGGCACGGTGGTGAATGGTTTTGTGACGGTGGGAGAAGGCTATGAGTTTCGTTATGCCAAGGGCCTGCGCCGCACCGAACTGCACAACAACATTACCTCCACGCTGGGTTACAATAAGGATAAATTATTAACCTCGATTAACCGCCCCGATGGCAATTTAACTCGGGTTTTTAATGCCTCTAATGATTTAAGTCAAATCACGACGAGTAATAATGAGCAATTTGATTTTCGCTACGATCGGAATGGCTGGAGCACCGGTCAGACTTATTATAAGGACACCAACGTGGTAACACAGGTGGATTATACGGAGATATCCAAGCGCGGTTATCCCATTGTTCAGCATACCAAAAACTATGTTAAATCGAATTCGGATAATAATAATGATCGCGGCGAAACCTTAGTGGTGGATATCGTTACGAATGAGTATGCGAAATGGGATGAACCTACCCTGAAGAAGGCATCCGGTAGACGAATTGAGAGTCCCCTGACGGAAGAGGGCCCCCAAACTATCACTCCCCTCCCGCGGGGAGGCACGCCGTATCAGGCGGCGACTGCCTATTTTAATGCCGATGGCAGCACCCGCGCCATTACGGGCCAGCAAGATGAAACCGATCCGAAGGCCAAATACCCGCCATTGGTGGCATTCCAGAACACCGCCGCGAAATCGATTTTTACTAAAGATATATATACCGGTTTCGGGGACCCCGAGGGTTTACAGCTTAAGGGCTCAGAGAGCCATTTTTTAAGTACGCAAGACCAAAACCTAGGGGTATTTAACACCACCACGGGCGCCGCGAGTTTAAATTTGGTGCGCAGAGCGGTGACCGATCACGGCGGCGTTGAAGTGGGGAATGCCAGTCAGTGGCGCGGCGAAAACAGCGAGTTCACCCCGATGTCCGACCCCGCCGGCCCGTATGTCGAAGAGCGTCACCTCAGCTCAGCGCAAAAACTGCAGGCGACGCTGGATAAACGGAAACACAAAGGTGATAACTCCTCAAACTTAATTATTACCGCCCCGGCCATTGCAAGGCAAAATGTAAGCGTGGTGCAAAATGATACGTCAGATAGTCTGGCGATGAAGATGACCGGTAGTGAAAGTTACAGCGATCAAATCACGCAAGCCAATGGCCTCGTCGATAGCAGTAGTTTATTTGCAGGTTATCCGGGACTCCATATCCCCGCGCCACTCCCCACTAAAAACCAAGCCTTTATGCGCACGCCGTATTACCTCTTTACGCAAAAAATATTAGGCGCTATCTATCCGCACCTCAAAACCCCGGAACACAAACTGCACCCAAACCCGATGGTGATTTTTGGTAAAACGGTCATCGCCGTCTTAGCCGTCGTTGCTGCTAATATGATCGCCCCGATGCTAGCCGGTGCATTAATGCCGCTCATGTTCAGCGCGATGGGCGTTAGCATGGTGGGGTCCGCCACCTTGGTATTGGGCGGTGTGATGGCCACCCTGATCGACGCAGCTGGTCAAGAATTACTGGTGGGCCTGCATGCACAAGCAGAGGTATCCTGGCGGGAAGCCGCGATGGTCGGTGTCAGCTCCGTAGTCGGTGGCGGCGTTAATATGGGCTTTAGCCAGATGAAACTCTTAACGCCACTGGCAAAGGAAGTGCTACGAAGAGCCACCTTAGCAGTGACCCAACAACTCTCGGAAATGATGATCAATCACACGCCGTTTGATATGCGGGTGGTGGGATTAAGTATTTTGTTAGCAGACGGGGAGAGCCAAGGCGTTACAAAGTTACCGAGTTTGAGTCACCTAACGG
>JACCWJ010000051.1 GCA_013697705.1 Gammaproteobacteria bacterium
GCTACATCCAGGCTACTTTGAGGGTGTTGTAGCCTGGATGTAGCGTAGCGAAATCCAGGGAAATTCAAGCCTCAAATGTTTGTCAAGGGGGTTTTTGATGCGGTTGCCATGGCGAAAACCTGCTAAAAAATGTATTTAAGTATTTGTTAATCATCCCCCTCTATAATCACCCCATTACTGACTATTAAAAATCCATACTCCCGGAGAGAAGATGCTAAGCTCAACTGAAAATAATAACGATCCCACTATTCACCAAGCTATCATCGATGCCGACTTAAGCCGTGAGCAACTAGACAACTTTTTAGTTAACGCCCCTGAATTTGCCTATGCAATATTAGCTAGCATCCCCAAGCAGAATTTAAGCCTTCGTCTTTTAGAGTCCATAATTGAAAATTTTAAAGACGCCACACCAATGCTTATAAATAATATTCATTTTAGGGCTGCACTAGAATGTATACTTGATTTTGGCCACTCGCAGAGCGAAATCACCCTCGCGATACTCCCAGAGTTACCCTCCCTCTCTTTTAAAAACCTTGCTAAACGTGTACCTGAGCTTCACACCGTAGAAAGGCTAAATGATTTTTTGGATAGAATCCCCCGGGAAATATTTCCACAGCTGAAATTAAGTTCAGCGCAATGGTATAAGTTAATAAGTAAAAATATTCGCTACCTCGAAATATATTTCGACCTTCATAAAATCAGTGACTATGACAATTTAAATTTATTTTATTTAACTGAACTTAAGAAAAAACATGGTGAGACATTTTCAATCCACCCACGAGTACAAAGTCAGCGGGATAAAATCAGTCATTTTGCATTACTATGCGATGATATAGCAGATAACAAAGATGACACAAAAAAATACTCTGAATATTTTGAGTGCTTTAAGTCAGATGTACTGTCGTTAAGTCTGTTAGCGGGTAAAAACCAAAATTACGACATTCAGTTAATTGACTTTATCTTAACAAAGCCTAGTCTAAAGCTAGATAGGCATGCCTGGTTAGCTCTTCAACAAATAGCCGACCATACCCAAAATCCCGACTATATTATCACTCACGCCCATTTTTTAGATATAGAAAAAAGAGATACCTTAGCTATAGTTTTAGCAGGAAGAATCTCAGAAAAAATAGCGTTGAAGCTCCTAGCTACTCCAGAAAACATTAGCCGCGTGCCCCTAAATGCCGCAAGAAAAATTATCATGCGTTTTCCTAGCTTACTTTTAAATATCAATTTCAATGATGTCGCCCCCATCCTATCTCCTGAATTTTTTCATAGTTTACCTAAGAATTCCCCTGCTCAAAATTCCGTTTGCGACCAGATAAAAAGTCAACACAGTGCAGTTTTCAACAGCGCTTCTTTTCAAGACGAATTACTAGCACTGCAGGAGTTAGATTTAGCCAAGCAAAAACTAAAAGAAAATCAGTGGAATTATGTTCTACCTAAATTAACTTCATCAAAGCCTTCTTCAAAGATTTGGGACTATATATTTGATAATTACCTAGCCTTAATACCTAGCATCCAACTCGAACTAGCTCAACTAGAGATAAGCTTAGTTCCGCCTTCATTCGCAGAAAAATTTCAGGAAATACAACAAACCTTGAACGAACATTTTAACTTTCCAGATGAACTTAGAAGGCTACTCCACCATAGAAGCGAGAATTTTTTACAAGTAACCACGGAAAGCAAAGACCTTGCCCTATCAATTATCAGAAACAACTCTCTCTTTAGCAGCCATCTTAACGGCAAGATGCTATTAACATTGTGCATTGTTCATGGAAACACTCTCCTACAGGAAATTAATAACAATTCCGGACTAGCAAAAAAATTGTGGTCTTATGTCGCATTAGAAACCTTTGCATTATGTTGTAAACACCCAGATTTAATCTCAGCATATAACTTCGATTTATCAGCACCTCAAGAATCTCTTCATGATCTGTTTCAAAAGAATATTCACCCCGTGATGGAGCGACTCCTAGATAAATCACCACTTACAGCTTATTCAGTACTGTCGTTACTCGAACTATCGTCCTTCTTTGTATTACAAAGAAATGAGCCGCTCGAAAATGTGGTAGGCCTAGAAAAACTAAAGTTAATTGCAGAAAAATGCCAAGATGCAAATGTATTTTATTGGTTATATTGTTACTATGCAAAATCGTCTGCCACTCAAAATAATGAGCACCTTAATTATTTGAACAAAGCCTTAGAGCAAGGATCACCAAAAGCATGGGATTTTATCGCAGGAAACTCAACATTTGACATGTCTCCTGTGCACGCTATCATATACGAAAAAAATGCAGATAATGCCCGTTCAATATTTTATTCTATTTATTGTCTTAAGATTTTTGGAGGCGCAGATCCACAACAGGATCCTAAACATATTGCTTTTCAGTTAAATCTTGTACTCAAAATATTGGAAAGTTTAGAAGCACAAAAAGTACTCTTGCAGTCTTCTTCAATAAGCATACCTTTAACAGCTCACCTTGAGTCTGTTGAGTTTTTTGAAGCTCTTTCAGGCCCGCGTAAACGAGGGCGTAAAATACCTAGTACAAATTTTTATTATGTTCCCGTTCAGCTGGAAGATAATATTTTCCTGGATTCTCGAACGTACGCAAAGACAATCTCAATGATGATCGAATATTATTCGAATATACTCGAATACTATGAAAAAAATAAAACTCCCGAACTGGCACTGCAGTTAGGCAAATTTTTATGGCAAGCAGTAAAGTGTAGCTTCGAGTTTTCTCATAGGATCGATGCACGTAATTTATATGACCCACTCATTTTTGCTGGCCAAGCTGGAAATGATGAGGCTATAGAAATCTTAAAAGCAAATAAGAAGCATCGCAATTTTGGAGGCAACGCAATTTATCGTGCCCTATTTAAAATCTACTTAGCTCAAAACAATGAAGCCCGGGCTGTAAAGAGCTTAATTAAAGGCTGTGAAAATGATAGTTATCTCAAGGCTACTGATGAACTTAGAGAATTTGCCAAGAAGAAAGTCAATATAAACTTATTATACAGAGCTTATCAATTTGCACAAAAAAAAGGTGAGGAATACACTGAAAGCGGGGATTCGAGAAGATTAGAGGTAACGTCTATGCTGAACGATTTGATCAATCCGTTGTTAGATAAAATTCGCTCACTAAGATCATCCCCCCTCTATTTTTTCTTCGCGGAAAAAAAACAAGCCCTGCTCAATTTAGAACAGAAGATAGATAATTTGCGGGAAAAAATTAAGCAGAACATGCGAGACGATAGGTTAGAAGAAAGTCCTTATAAAAGCCTATTGACTACAATTGAAGAATGGGAAAAGCAAGCGGTCCCTCATCATCCAAATCAAACATATCAAGGGTTGATAAAGGAGCCTAACTTTGCATTCATTAATAAAGGATTAGAATTTTTTGGGCATAAACCAAATACCCCTGATTCACCAGCCGAGTGTGCAGTATTGATTAGCGAAATCAAAGAAGCTCTGAGGAAAAAAGACTGGGAGTTTTCAGATAATAATAACAAACCGCCCAGTATGTCGTAAAATAACTGAATGCGCTCATTTCTCTGTATACGACAATTTTTTCGAACAAGGGCGGCGTTGTAAGTTTGAAGCAATACTTTATGTATTCGTTAAAAATACCCATGTATTATTTTGTAAATTAGTACAAAAATTAACTGTCCGGAGAAACGATGCTAGATTCAAATGAAAATAACAATTTGGAGTACGATAAAGATCCAACAGTTTACCAAGCTATCATCGATGCAGACTTAAGGGGGAAAGAGCAAGCTACCTTTTTAATCAATCACCCCCAAATCGCTTATTCAATATTAGCTGATATACCTCCAACGTATTTATTCCCCCAGCTTTTAGAATCAATAATTGAAAGCCACACAGACAATGTAGATGCCCTAATAAGTAACCGCAGTTTTACGAAAGCTTTAAACCACTTGTTAATCGTTGCTGACTCACATATACAAAGTAATCAACGGCTTGACGCCCTATCCCCGGATTTAATTAAAGCGCTTTCTCAAATCGGCTCTCTAATAGAGTATGACCATGCGTTGGAAAAATTAACCCCTTTTTTGGAATCACTGCCTGGACCTGCATTCCAAGAGATTGAGTTGAGCGCATCTCAATGGTATGAGTTAGCGAGCAAGAATATACATTTCCTCCAAATATATGCTAATACTCTCGATAATCACGGCTCAACATATTCCCAATTAAATACTTTCCATCTAACTCAGCTAAAAAAAATTCATGGTACGGATTTTTTAACTCTGTTTTCTTCAGAAAAAAATTTACTAGAAAAAATAAAGTGTTTTGAAGATTTGCGTCATAAGATTATCAAGAAAGAGGGGAACTACAAAGCGTCTTTAACGAGCTTATGGCCTGATATTTTTTCATTATCCCAGCTAGCCGGCCAAGACCGACAGTATGATGAACAATTAATTGAGTTAATTTTAGCACAAGGGGACCAAAAAAATCAGACTTTGCTCCATCTTAAAACCATAGGCTCATATTTTGACAATGGCATTTATATTCTCAAGCATAGTAATTTTAATGACCCAGCCAAAAGAAGTGAGTTGGCTGCAACTTTATCCGAAAAATCAGAACAAGTTGCTGAATTTGTGGTTACAACTCCCGCCCTGGTTAAGGATCTCTCCCCGGAAGCAATAAGAGAAATTATTACGTGTTTCCCTAATTTACTCTTACACGCTAATTTTAACGAAGAGCAAATGTGCTCTATTGTAACACCCGAATTTTTTCATTCGGTGGCTGAGAGCACGAGTCCGTTGCGACAAAGCTATTTGAACTTAAGAGATGAAGTTTTTAAGGGTGAAATCAGAATACTTGATGAGTGTGATTGGTATAAAACTCAATTAAAGAGAAAGAACTGGTCTTTAGTTCATCCTAAATTATTATCTTTAAATTCTGGAAAAATTTGGCACTATGTGTTTGAAAATTACTTATATTTACATCCCACAATTCAAAGCAAATTCGTTAAGTTGAATCCCGACTCAATTCCCGAGCCATATCGTGAAGATTTAAAATCTAACCAACGTACATGGCAGGAATATCTCGGCTATCCGGAAGAATTAAAAAACCTAATCTTAGTCAGAAAAATAGATACTATTTCTTTAGAAATAGTAGGTAGTATAAATGCCAAGCTAGCTTCTGTAATAATAAATACTCCTTTTTTTAATCAGCACCTTAGCGGTAAGACTTTATTAGTTTTTTGTGTGAGTCACCCCAAAAATATTTTGGATGACATTAATCACAACCCATACTTAGCAAAAAAATTATGGTCTTATATTACTCTACAAAACCATGCATTA